>PLSW01000188.1 GCA_003165275.1 Caulobacteraceae bacterium | reverse complement strand
TCAGGGGGTGCTTGGGAGTTACCAGCCAGCCGCAGTGCTCCATCCGGGATGGCGACTGGAAATGGAGTCCGTCAGGTTAAGGCGTCGAACGCATGATGGAATGATTTTTCGGGACTGAGGCCAAGTCAAGGACGCGGCCGCTTGGCCGCGCCGCGTCGCGGCGGCCCTTCGGGCCGTCCTTGAGTTGGCCTCAGTCCCGAAAGTACGCTTGGCATGCGATCGACGGCTCGGTGTAGCTCGTCGTTGGGATGGAATGTCACAAACGCCCGGGCTCGCCCGTCCTTGTTTTCGGACAGCCCGGAGCCCGCCCATGAAGCCCATCATCGCCATCGTCCTGGCCCTCGCCATGGCCGCCAACGCCCTGGCCATGCTCGCGGAGCCAGTGTGGTGGTACGGCGCCGTGCCCGGGGTGGCGGCGGCCGGGCCGTTCAACCTGCACTTCATCCGCGACATCGGCATGGCCTATCTGGTGGTCGCCGGAGGCGTGGCCTGGTTCGTCTGGCGACCGGCGCAGGGTTGGGCGGCCCTGGTCGCGGCGGCGGCGTTCCTGGCCCTGCACGGCCTGATCCACGTGGCCGACGCCATCGCCAGCCCCCTCTGCGGCCAGAACCTTCTGCGCGACCTGCCCGGCGTTTTCCTGCCGGCGCTGGTCGCTGTCTGGCTGGCCCTGAACCCCAAACCCGGAGACGCCTGATGCTGAAAACCATCCTGCGCGGTCAGGTCCGCAAGCTGGAGCGCACCTGGACCTATGACGCGGCCTACGCCAACGACCTGATCGACCTCAGCCCCTGGGCCATGATCCAGTTCGGCCTGGTCGCCGCCCTCGGCAAGCGCCGAGAAGCGCCGGCCGCGGCCGTGGCGGCGGCAGGGCTAGTGGGGACCCTCGCCGAGGACTGCGGCCCCTGCACCCAGATCAGCGTCGACATGGCCCTGGCGGCCGGTGTCGATCCGGCGGTGCTGCAGGCCATCCTCGCCGGCGATACGGCGGCCATGGGCGAGGATGCGGCCCTGGGCTACGCCTTTGCCCGGGCGAGCCTGGCGCGGGACATCGCGGCGGCCGATCCCCTGCGGGACCGCATCGTCGCCCGTTGGGGGCGCAAGGGGTTGACCGCCCTGGCCCTCGCCCTGACCACGGCGCGGATGTATCCCACCTTGAAGTATGCGCTGGGCCGCGGCCGCGCCTGCTCACGCATCCAGGTGGGCGGGGCGCCGGCGGCGCTGGCGCCGTCCTGACGTTTCGGGGCCGGAGGGGATGGCGGCGTGATTTCGGATGCGGCGACCGACCTGTTCGAGGCCCAGCGCCCGCGCTTGCGCCGGCTCGCCTACCGCATGCTCGGTTCCGTCAGCGAGGCGGAGGATGCGGTGCAGGACGCCTGGCTGCGGTGGCGCGGCGTCGATCCCGCCGGCCTGGACGACCCCGCCGCCTGGCTGGTCTCGGTGACCAGCCGCCTGTGCATCGACCGTCTGCGCGCCGCCCGCGCCCGCCGCGAGGCCTATGTCGGCCCCTGGCTGCCGGAGCCGTGGATCGAGGACCTGGCGGACGATCCGCTAGAGCGGGCCGAGGACGTCTCGGTCGCCTTCCTCCTGGCCCTGGAGCGGCTGTCGCCCCTGGAGCGGGCGGTTTTCCTGCTGCACGACGTGTTCGACACGGACTACGCCGCCGTCGCCTCGGCCCTGGGCCGCAGCGAGACCGCCTGCCGCCAACTCGCCGCCCGCGCCCGGGCGCATGTGCGCGAGGCGCGGCCCAGGTTCGACGTGTCGCAGGAGGCGGTGGCGAAGCTTGCGGCCGCGTTCATGGACGCCGCGCGGCGGGGCGATGTGGCGGCCCTGTCGGACCTGCTCGCCGAGGACGCGGTGCTGATCACCGACGGCGGCGGCAAGCGCCGCGCGGCCCTGCGGCCCATGGTCGGGCGCGAGGATGTGCTGGCCCTGATCAAGGGCCTGGCCTGGCGCGGCGGCTGGCTGGAGGCGGATGCGATCCGGCTGGCGCGCGTGAACGGCTATCTCGGCGCGGTGCTGCGGCTGGCGGACGGCGTGATGACGGTGGCGTTCGAGCCCTCGGCGGATGGACGGCTGGGGGCGATCTATATCCTGCGCAACCCTGACAAGCTTCGCCATTTGCCGGACTAGCGGCCCGGTGTGGGGTTGGCGTCGGGCCATGCGCGCTTAAGTTCGATGAATGCCCCTCTGGCTGCAGCAACTCGCCGCGATCGCGGTTGTCATCGTCCTGGCCCCCCTGATCGCCTTCGGCGCCCGCCGTTACGGCCGTCAGGTTCGGGGCGGCTTCATGATGGCCGGCATTCTTCTCGGCTTCGGCGAGGTGGTCGACCCGCCGTCCAAGCACATAATCGAGGCGCAGGAGGGTGAGGAAAAAGGATCGCCCGAGACCCGGGGGCCGAAATAGCGGCGCGGTGCGCTTCGGTCCAAGCTCGGCCGCATGGGCGTCCTGGCCCTGATCTATGGCCTGATCTGGCGCGGCGGCTGGCTAGATACATCTTGACTGGAACAAAACAAGAACACAAGATGGAAGGTCAGATGGTCAGGAAGTCAGAATGTCCCGCCACGAGCAAAGCTTCAAATTGGCGAAGGGTGACGCGCCGGGCCTGTCATGTGCGCCGGAGGGCCTGACGCTGCGCGGAGCGCATCTGCTGCGCAGGACTTCGGAGGGGTTTGTCCCGCGACCGACCAGCGAAATCGACGCGCTTTTGAGGGCGGCCTATGGCGAAAGCGCTGATGCAGTCGTCTTGGCGCCGGGGCTCGATCTCATCGCGCGGGCGCTTAACACCGGCGATCTGGGCCGGGCCATGGTCGGCGCCGTGCACCTGCGGCTTCCCGGCCTTGTGCCGCAAGCCGCCGAACGCATCGCCAAGGCTGACGACGCCTTGGCCAAGTATGATGCGAGCGAGAACAGGGACGCGCTCGGGCGATGGACGACGGATGGTGAGGCCGGCTCGGGCGGCGCGCCATCGAAGGATCATGCAAGCGCGTCGGGCCGCGACCAGCCGCTACTGACCCCCGTCTGCGATAAGGTCTACCCGCACGTGACTGCGTTCAGAGATAAACATCTGGCCGACGCCATGAAATTGGCCGCCGTGATCGGCCACGGGACGACAGCTGACGAGGTTCTCGCGGTCACGGCCAAGGAGACACTTTATGGCGTTGATCCCAAGGCCACGGTGCATGGAAACTATTTCGGAATCCACGTCAGCGGAAACGATCTGGCGAGGAATTTCCCAGGGCAAATCGGTTGGTTCGCCACGGATAAGGGGGTGCCGATGGCGTCTTTTGCGTTGAAGGATGCCTTCCATGTCTCGGGTTTGATCTTTGCAAACAGGATGAGGAACTTAGCCGACGGCAGGGTTTTGTCGGATCCAACGACATTTTTTCGCTTGCCCATGCCCACGGATGGGGCGCCAAGACGACGAAATATGTGCCGGAAGCCGTGAATGTTTACGGCCTTTTCCGCAACAGCGCGCGAGCGACGGAGCGGCGGTCATGATCAGATCTCGCAGGCGCGGCGCCGCCGGATTTGCCGCCGCTCCCCCGGCCTTGTTCGACGTTTCGCTTCGCCTGACGAAGTCCACGGACGACAGCCGGCGGCGGAGGGATCGCCATCGTGGTCTGATCATTTTGGCGGGCTTGGCGTCGGCAGCCTTGGTGATCGCGGCGCCGGCAAATGCGTCGCCAACCTACACGCCTACGGCCGAGGACCGCCGATGGGCCCCGGTTTGGGCGAAGTGGGAACATGAACTGCACCGACAGTGTCCGAGCCATCACGTCAATTGGATAGATGGCGGCTTGTACGACGATCTTGTCGGTGGCTTCGACAACAGACTGCCGACGGCGACGAGGCGAAAGATCCAAAGGATTACGACCCCTTACGATCGCCAATGCGAGGATGCGGAGGGGTACACTTGCGAAATGGCCACCTACCTCAACGCCGTCGAGCGGGTGGGCCTGCTGAGGCGGTTCACGGCCTTCAGCTGCAAGGCCTATCGCTGCAAAGACATCACCAATTGTACGCCGAACGCCAGGCTGTTGCCCAAGCCCCAATAGGGCGCGCGCAGCGCGCCGGCATCGCCAAGAGCCATCGGCGAATTGGGTCATTCGGCGCGGCGCCGGCTGCTCCCCTGCCAAATTATGACAGAGGCGCGCGCGATCCTGCCATCCGCGCTATCATCCCCCCGTGCGCTTCGACGACCGCTTCCTTGATGAGATCAAATCCCGCCTGCGGCTGTCCGATGTGATCGGCCGCAGCGTGAAGCTGCGNNACGGCGACCTGATCAGCTTCCTGCAGGAGACCGAGCGGCTGACCTTCATGGAGGCGGTGGAGAAGCTGGCGGCGGAGGCGGGGGTGCCGCTGCCGGCGCCCGATCCGCGGGCCGCCGAGCAGGAGCGCGAGCGGCAGGGGCTCTCCGAATGGCTGGAGTCCGCCGCCAAGTGGTTCGAGGCCGAACTACGCCGTCCCGTGGGCGCCAACGCTCGGTCCTATCTGGCCGGCCGGGCCCTGCCGGAAGGGGAATGGGGCCGCTTCCGGCTGGGCTATGCCCCGGGGGGCCGCACGGCGCTGAAGGACTATCTGGTCGCCAAGGGCGCCCATCCGCACGAGTTGGTGGAGGCCGGCCTGCTCATCGCGCCGGAGGACAACGGCGCCCCCTACGACCGGTTTCGCGACCGGATCATCTTTCCCATCGCCGACGCCCGCGGGCGGGTGGTCTCCTTCGGGGGACGGGCCCTCGATCCGCAGGCCCGGGCCAAGTACCTCAACGGCCCCGAGACCGAGATCTTCCACAAGGGCCGCACCCTCTATGGCCTGGCCGGCGCGCGCCAGTTGATGGCGCAGACCGCCGATGCCGCGCCCGCCCTGGTGGTGGTCGAGGGCTATATGGATGTCATCGCCTGCCAGCGGGCGGGGGCGGCGGCGGTGGCGTCGATGGGTACGGCGCTCACCGAGGAGCAGATGGAGGTGCTGTGGCGCCTGCACCCGGAGCCGACCCTGTGTTTCGACGCGGACGGCGCCGGCCAGCGGGCGGCCTCGCGGCTGGTCGACCGGGCCCTGCCGCACCTGAAGTCTGGCCGCTCCTTCCGCTTCGCCCTGGTCACCGGCGGCAAGGACCCGGACGATGTGCTCCGCGACCAGGGGCCGGCGGCCCTGAAGGCGCAACTGGCCGAGACCACCCCCTTTGTCGAAGTGCTGTTCAACCGCGAGCGGGACCTGGAACCCCTCGACCGGCCGGAGACCAAGGCCGGGCTGAAGGGGCGGCTGCGCGCCGCCGCCGCCGCCATCCAGGACAAGGACCTCGCCGCCGCCTATCGCGAGGACCTGTTCGCCCGCTTCGACGCCCTCTTCGGCCACAGGCCCGCCGCCGGCGCCCCGGCCTTCGCGCCGCGCCGGCAAGGCAAGGGGCGTGCGGCATGGCGCCGCGATCCGCGCCGGCCCGAATACGAGGACGCGCCGATGACCGCCGAGGCGCGGGGCATGGATGTGCGCCTGCGCCAATCCATCGAGCCCCTGGCGGCGGCCGTGGCCCTGGGCGCGATCCGGGATCCGGGCCGCATCGACCACCACCTTGAGGCCCTGGAGACGCACGGGTTCGGCGATCCGGCCCTGGATGACCTCGCCCGGGAATTTATTCGCCTTCGTCTTGAGGCGGACAGCCTTGACTCCGAGGCCCTGGCGCGCCATTTCGCGTCTGGAGGATTCGGCGCGTTGCTAGGCGAAATCAACAAGGCGGCCATCAAATCGGGCGCGCCTTTCCTTAACCCGGACATTCAGCCAGCCGTCGCCAGGTCCCAGTGGTCGCACGCTTTCGAGCACCTCGCTCGAATGGCGGCGCTAGATGACGCCATCAAGGCCGCCAAGAGTGATCTTGACGGCCGCGCCGGCATGGAAGCCATCGGGCGTATGAAAATCGAGCGTGACGCGCTGCGCAGAGCGATCGGAACGGGAACGGTTTGGACCGATGGCGGGTCTTAATCTTATGGCGAAGCCTTAAGGTTAAGATGTTCCGGCGGCCGACTTTACAATTTTTATATCCGGGCGCGCGGGTTCGAGTTCCGCGGCGCCGGATCGGAGATTTTGAATGAGCACTGCTGCAGAAGCCCCCGAAGTCGAAGCCCCCACCGACGGGCCGTTGCTCGACCTCACTGACGCGGGCGTCAAGAAATTCATCAAGCAGGCCAAGGCCCGCGGCTACGTCACCATGGACGAGCTGAACAAGGTCCTGCCCTCGGAGGAAGTCACCTCCGAGGCCATCGAAGACACCCTCGCCATGCTGAGCGAGATGGGCGTCAACGTGGTCGAGGCCGAGGAAGACGCCGAGACCCCCGAGGCCGGCGAGGTGGTGGTCCGCGAGGAGACCGCCGTCGCCGAGAGCGCGGCCAAGGAAAGCAATTTCGACCGCACCGACGATCCCGTGCGCNNAAGCGCATCGAGGCCGGCCGCGACACCATGATCCGCGGCCTGTGCGAAAGCGCCCTGACCTTCGAGGCCATCATGGTCTGGCGCGAGGAACTGGGCGGCGGCCGCATCCTGCTGCGCGAGGTCATCGACCTCGAACAGACCTATATCGGCATCAACGGCGCGGTGATCGCCGCCCCGGCCGAGGCGACGGAGGAGGTCGCCGAGGCCGAGGAGCCCGCCGCCGGCGAAGCCCGCCCCGAAGGCGAGGGCGGCGACGACGACGACGATTTCGACGACGGCGCTGGCCCCACGGTCAGCGCCATGGAGGCGGAACTGCGCGAAGGGGTGATGGCGACCCTGGACGCCATCGCCAGCGAGTTCGAGGCCTTCCGCGCCCTGCAGGAGCGGCTGGTCAAGCATCGCCTGAAGGGCGACGACCTGCCCGAGGCCGACCGCAAGGCCTATGAGGCGGCGACCTCCACCATCGTCCAGCACCTGAAGACCCTGAAGCTGAACAACAACCGCATCGAGGCCCTGGNNTGGCCGACAGCTACGGCATCTCGCGCACGGAATTCCTGCGCGCCTATTTCGGCTCGGAGCTGAACCCGAACTGGCCGGAGACGGTGAAGACCCTGGGCGTCCGCTGGACCAAGTTCGTCGACATCGACAACACCCAGATCGGCGACATCCGTCAGGAGATCGCCGCCCTGGCCACCGAGACCGGCCTGCCCATCGACGCCTACCGCCGCATCGTCCAGACGGTGCAGAAGGGCGAGCGCGA
>PLSW01000344.1:474-4030 GCA_003165275.1 Caulobacteraceae bacterium | reverse complement strand
CGGCCGTCGGCGGTCATCGAGGCCATGGCGACGATGGCGCGCCCGCCGGGTGAGAGTGCGGCGCCGCGGGTGAATTCCAGCCCGCCGCCGAGGGCGCCGAGGTAGCGGCCGCCGGCGACCTCGGTGTTCACCTGGCCGCCGAGATCGACCTCCAGCCCGCCGTTGATGGCGATCAGCCGGTTCAGCCGGGCCATGATATCCAGGGAGTGGGTGTAGGTGCCGGGGCGCACTTCGACGTCGCGGCGGTTGTGGGCGAAATCGTAGAGTTTTCTTGTGCCGATCAGCGTGTTGGTGATTGTGATGCCGAGATCCAGGCCTTTGTGGGCGTTGGTGACCACGCCGGTTTCGATCAGATCGACGGCGGGGTCGCCCATCACGCCGGAGTGGATGCCGAGGTCGCGGTGAGACATCAGGGCGGCCATGATGGCGTTTGGCAGGGTGCCGACGCCCATCTGCACGGTGGCCTGGTCTGGTATCAGGGCGACCACGCGGCGGGCGATTTCGACTTCGATGGCGCCCAAGGGGGGCTGGGTGGTTTCGGGGGGGCGATGCTCGCTGTGTACCCGCAGCGTGATCGTGGCGTTCGCCGGCAATTCGGCGCCGTGGGTCCAGGGGGTGTGTGGGTCGACTTCGAGAATGACGGCGCGGGCGTGGGCCATGGCGCTGAGGGCGAAGTCGTTGGACAGGCCGGCGCTGTGGCGGCGGCCGGGCAAGGCGGGGGCGACCTGCATCAGCACGACGTCGGCGCGGAATTCGCCGGTGGCGTAGGCGGTGGAGAGCCGGCCGTAGGGGATCGTCAGCACGTCGAGGCGGCCGGAGGCGGCGAGTTGGCTGGCGCTGCCGAGGGCGCCGTAGGAGACGAAGCGGAGGCCGTCGGTTTCGGCTGACGCGAACAGGTCGGTGTAGCAGGGGCCGATGAACACCTCGACGCCGGGGAAGCGGTGGCGTTGGGCGATCAGCAGCCGCGCCAGGGTTTGTGGCTCGGCGGTGGCCTGGGCCAGCACTACGCGGTCTCCCGGGCGGATGTAGCGGGACAGGTCGACTTCTGAGGCGGGCGTTGGATGCATATCAGTAGGATTTCGGCAGCCCGAGCACCCTTTCGGCGATGAAGCACAGGCAAAGCTGCGGGCTGATCGGGGCGATGCGGGGGATCATCACCTCGCGCAGGTAGCGTTCGACGTGGAATTCCTTGGCATAGCCGAAGCCGCCGTGGGTCATGACCGCGGTTTGGCAGGCATCGAAACCGGCCTCGCCGGCCAGGTATTTCGCGGCGTTGGCGGCGGCGCCGCAGTTCAGCCCGTTGTCGTATTGCCAGGCCGCCGACATCGTCATCAGCCAGGCGGCTTCCAGATTCATCCAGCATTTCGCCAGCGGGTGCTGGATCGACTGGTTCTGGCCGATCGGGCGGTTGAAGACGTTGCGTTCCTTGGCGTAGGCGGTGGCGCGGGCGATGGCGACGTGGCCGAGGCCGACGGCTTCGGCGGCGATCAGCACGCGCTCGGGGTTCATGCCGTGCAGGATGTATTCGAAGCCGCGGCCTTCCTCGCCGATGCGGTCCTCGACGGGGATTTCGAAGCCCTCGATGAACAGCTCGTTCGAATCAACGCATTTGCGGCCCATCTTGGCGATTTCGTGGATCTTGACGGCTTTGCGGTCGAGGTTGGTGTAGAACAGGCTGAGGCCCTGCGTGGGTTTTTTCACCTGGTCGAGCGGCGTGGTGCGGGCGAGCAGCAGGATCTTGTCAGCGACCTGGGCGGTGGAGATCCATACCTTCTGGCCATCGACGACGTAGTGGTCGCCTTTGCGGACGGCGCGGGTTTTGAGCTGGGTGGTGTTCAGCCCGGTGTTTGGCTCGGTGACCGCGAAGCAGGCCTTTTCCCGGCCTTGCACCATCGGCGGCAGCATGCGGCGCTTTTGTTCTTCGGTGCCGAAGACCAGCACCGGGTTCAGGCCGAAGACATTGATATGCACAGCGGACGCGCCGCTCATGCCGGCGCCGGATTCGGCGATGGCGCGCATCATGATCGCTGCTTCGGACACGCCGAGGCCTGAGCCGCCGTATTCTTCGGGGATGCAGATGCCCAGCCAGCCGTCGGCGGCCATCGCCTGGTGGAAGGCCTGCGGGAAGACCCCGTCGGTGTCGCGGTCCAGCCAGTAGCGGTCGTCGAACTTTTCGCAGATGCGGGCGATCGCTTGGCGGATGGCTTCGTGTTGGGGAGGGGTGGCGAAATCCATTATGCGGTCTCCTTCGGGGCGATCCAGGCGCCTTCCTCGCGCCAGGCGGCGATCTCGGCTTCGGTGCAGCCGGCTTCGGTCAGCAGGGCGTGGCCGTGCTCGCCCAATTTCGGCGCCTGACGGCTGGGCTCCGGCGGCGTGGCGCTCCACGTCGTTGGGATGCGCATCGTGCGGATGCGGCCTTCGGTGGGGTGATCGACCATCTGGAAAAAGCCGGTGGCTTTCAGGTGTGGGTCTTCCAGCAGGTCGGCGAGGCCGTTCAGCGCGGAGCAGGGGATATCCGCGGCTTCCAGCCCTTGCAGCCAATCGGCGGTGGTGCGGGTGCGCATGATCTCGGCGACTTCGACGTAGATGGCGCGGATGTGGTGGGTGCGGGCGCTGTGATCCCGAAAGCGCGGATCGTCCAGCATCTCCGGGCGTCCGACCAGGTCGAAGAACCGGCGCCAGTGGCCGTCGTTGTAGATGAGCGCGCAGACGTAGCCGTCGAGCGTTTCGTAGGGACGGCGATCCGGCGCCAGCAGCCTGATGTAGCCGCCTTCGTCCAGCGGCGGGTCGAAGGCCAGGCCTTGCAGATGGTCGCCGAGCACGAAGCTGGTCATCGTCTCGAACATCGGCACCTCGATCTGCTGGCCCTGGCCGGTGCGGGCGCGGTGCAGCAGGGCGGCGAGGATGGCGGTGGAGGCGTGCAGGCCGACCACGCGGTCGGCCAGGGTGATCGGTGCGTAGCGCGGCGGGCCGGACGTTGCCTGGGCTATGAGGGCGGACAGGCCGGAGGAGCCCTGGATCAGATCGTCATAGGCGGGTTTGGCGGCGTAGGGGCCGTCCTGGCCGTAGCCGACGAGGCCGAGGTAGACGATCCCGGGATGTGCTGCGGCGACGTTGTGGTAGCCGAGGTTCAGGCGTTCCATCGCCAGTGGGCGGATGTTGGTGACCAGCACGTCGCAGCGGGCGGCGAGGCGCAGGAAGGCGTCGTGGCCGCCGGGGGTTTTCAGGTCCAGCACGATGCTGCGCTTGCTGCGGTTGCCGGTGATGAACATGCCGCCCATTCCTGGGGTGCGGCTGGGGCCAATGCGGCGGACGATNNGTCATGTCGAGGATTCGGATGCCGTCAAGCGGTCCCATACGGTCGGGTGCTCCCTGTGTGGTCGTGGCTGGTTGTGTCCAGCCTGGGGGACACTTTGTCCCGAAATTTAGGTGTGTCAACCAAGGGGGGCGTGAGGTTCGGGGGTTGCAGGGGCGGTTTCCAAGTGGCAAGGATGGATTGTCCGAGAAAAAATCAGGCCGAAAAACGGCCGTCCGGGGAAGCTTCCATGAAGACAGC
>PLSW01000344.1:0-404 GCA_003165275.1 Caulobacteraceae bacterium | reverse complement strand
TGTTCACCCATTATCCCAACCAGCAACTTGGCAAGGCCGGGGATCTGCTGCGGCTGACGCAGACCGGGGTGGTCGATATCGGCTACATCACGCCGTCGTATGTGTCGGACAAGATGGCGGTGTCTGAGGTGGCGCAGTTGCCGGGGCAGTTCGACAAGGTCTGTCCGGGCACCATGGCGTATTGGAAATCGGCTCGATCAGGGGTGATCGGGCAGGCGGATTACGCGCCGAACAAGATCCATCTGCTGCTGGCGACGATGCTGGCGCCGTATCACGTGCTGACGCTGCACACGCCGGTGCACACCACGGCTGACCTTGCCGGGCTGAAGCTGCGGACCACCGGGGGCGCCCAGGATTTGACGGTGCGCGCCTTCGGCGGGGTGCCGGTGCGGATGGCGGCGCCG
>PLSW01000313.1 GCA_003165275.1 Caulobacteraceae bacterium | reverse complement strand
CGATGGCCACGCGGTCGCAGAGCTTCTCGGCCTCCTCAATGTAGTGCGTGGTCAGGAGGATGGTGCGCTGCTCGCGGCGCAGATCAAGCGCAAGATCGCGGATTTCGAGGCGCGCCTGCGGGTCCAGACCGGTCGACGGCTCGTCCAGGAAGAGCGTTTGCGGATCGTTCAGCAGGGCCAGCGCGAGCGCCAGGCGCTGCTTCTGGCCGCCCGAGAGCGTCGAGTACTGCGCCTCGCGCTTCTCCCAAAGCTGGAGCCGCTTGAGCAGTTGCGAGCAATCCACCGTCCGCGTGTATAGCGCCGCGAACAGTTCCATGGCCTCGCGGACTTTGATCTTGTCCTGGAGGCGGGTGGCCTGGAGGCAGACGCCGATGCGGTCCTTCAGCGCCTTGGTCTGCACCTCAGGATCGCACCCCAGCACGCTGACCCGCCCGCCCGACCGGGTACGGAGCCCTTCGAGGATCTCCACGGTGGTGGTCTTCCCGGCGCCATTCGGGCCCAGCAGCCCGAAAACCTCGCCCGCTCTTACCTCGAAATCGATTCCCTTAAGCGCCACCACCTCGCCATAGTTCTTCCGCAGCCCCTCAACCTCGATCGGATGTCCCATTCGAAACGATAGTGTCTCACAGTACCGCCGCCAGGTCTCCGCCGGCGGTGATTTTCGCGCCGCCGTCTATGGAATAATAGTCTCAGGTAATGGAAATCACCCTTCAGGTCCAACCCGACGCGCAATCCGGCTGGCTCGTCGCCTGGTGGGACGACCCCTCCGGCGTAGGCGGCATCACCACGCAAGGCCAGGATCTCCGCGACCTGCAACAGTAGATCACCGAGGCCGTATCCGTCCATTTCGACGAGGGCGCCGCCCCTCGTCGAATCCGCATCCACTTCGTGAGCGACCCCGTCCTGGTTCAGGCGTGAAACTGCCCCGGGACATCTCGGGAGCCGAAGCGGTGAAATCTCTCGCAGGCTGCGGAAAGAGGCGCTCGAATGGTCGGTTGGCAGGCGAAAGCGCCTGCCCCACAATTCAGGATCACGGGCTTACAGCCGGCAATCCGGCTCTCACGTGGGTCTCAGCGGTTGCGGCTGATTGCGATGTCACCGGCCACGAACAAGACAAGCGCGATGCGGCCCGAACCTTCGATCTGGCGATACTGCAATGAGCCTTCGCCGCCTCTCGTCTGGTTGCTTCGGAGCGGCACGTCGACGTTGCCGGCCTTGAGGTGAACGTGGTCGAGCTTCACCTGCATTGCCTGGCCGCCGACGTTGCTGGCCTGGCCGTCGGCGAGCGCCCCCACCTTGGCCACGGTCACGCCGTCGGCCTGAAGGTCGCTTGCCAGCACGAAGACGATCGGCCCCGCACTCGGGTCGCCCAGCGACACCAGGGACACCGGCGTTCCCTCCTTCAGAATGGCCTCGACCGCGCCCTTCCCCCGGTGCGTGTGCGTGGTGACCTTGCTTAACACGAACTGTTCGATCAAGTGGTCTTCCGCCCGGCCGCCGAAGCCCAACAGCACGTCATGCCAAAGCCGCAGGTAAGGCCGCGACGTGGAGGGATAATACAGGCGCGATACCTGGCTGGCGGCGGCGCCGCCGATCACATCGGAATAGTCCGGCTGCCAGCGGCCGTTATCGCCCTTGCAAACGAAGGCCGTCCAGACGGAATACCAAAAGCGCGAGCTGAAACTGCCCGTGCTCTTGAAGAAGTAGCGGGGGTCCTGGTGAAAGGCCGCCTGAAGGATGACGTGGTGAATCATCACGCCGCTCAGGTGATTGGTATATCGCGCGCCGAAGAGCTTGGCGTAGCCTTCCACGCCCTGGCCGAAGTCCGGGTACCTGTTCTGCACCTGCTCGATTCCCGCGTCGATGCCCGTGCNNCCCGCCGTCAGCGGCGCCGGGTTCGGATCGTAGGTGACCATGTAGTGGGGAAAGACGCCCAATACGCGCTGCTTCTCCTCGGTTTTCAGTTGCTCCGCGGCCAGTTCCTTCGGCGGCGGAGTCACATCCATGGTGGAGGACACGGGCGCGACCTGGAGGACGGCGGAGAGCGGCTGTGGGCCGCCGGCCATACCGGCGTCCACGTTCGCCGTCCAGACCGTGAAGCCCGTAGAGGCGACGGCGACCTTATAGGTTCCCGGCGCCACGGCGGCGAAGTGGAAGGCGCCCTCGTTGTCCGTGACCGTGGTGCGCGGCGCGGTGGAATCGGCCGCGGCCAATGTGACAATCGCGCCCGCCACCGCCGACCCGGAGCCGTCCTTCACCGTGCCGTCGATGGTCCCCGGCGCGCCCGGCTGGGCGAACGCCATTCCCGACACCAACAGCAACGACACCGCCCAGTAAGTGCGCATACCCACCTCGCCCTATTATCCGCGATTGGGAGTAATGATAGCGCGAAAGGAGGCGCCCATGCGCTTCGCGGTTCTTTGCAGCCTCGCGGTTTTCGCGTCGGGCCTGGCGATTTGCGCCGAAGGGCCAACGTTCGAGGTCGATAAGACCGGCCTTACCGGCAAGCACACCTAGCGGTTTGTGGGGCGGACCTCCTGGTCTGCCTTCCGGGATTCCCACGATCAAGCCGAAGAAGGCAGACCAGGAGGTCCGCCCCACTTGCCGTCAACGGCTTTCTTGGCGCTTGTTCAGGAGATGGTGCAGCGCGAACGGCACTTCGTCGGGGTGCGTGGCGCACCAGGTAACGATGCGCTCGAACTTGACCGCGTCGTCGGCGATGGCGCTGATCTCCATCAGCTCGGTTTCGA
>PLSW01000367.1 GCA_003165275.1 Caulobacteraceae bacterium | reverse complement strand
GGCGACAGCGTCTTCAACCAGTTCGGCCTGCCGACCCTCGATGCGGACACACGCGCCGTCGCCGACCAGTTGCGAGGCGTGCACGCCGCCATTGGCTGGTTGATCGTGGCGCTCGTTGGCCTCCACGTCGCCGCTGTCGTCTTTCATCAATTCAAGTTGCGCGACGGCATTCTGGGCCGGATGCTGCCGTAGCATCGAACCCGATTGCGACGGGTCGGGCGTCAAGGTCGACCGCTACCGCGACCCGACGAGCGCCTCGAAACCGGAGACCACGTCGAAAAGCTCTTCGTCGATCCCGCTCTGGCGCAGTTGATGGGAGGTGGCGTGGAGCTCGTCCAACAGATCGTTGATGTTCTTGTCGGCGCGCTCCATTGCCGCCAGCCGGCTCGCGTTCTCGCTGGCCAGGGATTCGGCGCAGGCCCGGAACAACGAGATAAAGAGATACTCGCGGATGAGCGCCCTCAGAGTTACGCCTCGGCCGCCTACGACCTCGGCGAGGTTCGCCGTCGGCCAGGGAACGTCGATTAGGCCTTGGCCCCATTGCCGATCGAGCGGCAACAGGCGCTGGCTGACCGGCTCATAAAGCGAGCCAGACAACGGCTGATTATGAAACACCCAAAGGCTCGCGGCCTCGCTCGCCGCCCGGTGCGCTTCGCTTTCGATTTGAATCCGGCCGACGAGTGGGGTGATGGCTTGGACAGAGTTCGGCAGGTTGAACAGTCCAAGCACCGGCAGGCCCGCGTCCGCCAAACGCGCGTGAACGCGTTCGCCGACCGCCCAGACCTGGAGGTCGCCGGAGAGGGACGCGAGGGACTTGATCGCATAATCAGCCACGACTTCGTTGAACTGCCCCACCAGACCCTGATCGGATCCAAACACGATTGCGCTTGTGGCCTCCGGACGGGCGGGAGGGGTGGGCCCCATCAACGATGTCGCCGGCTCGCTTGCCCGCAGACACGCGCCCAATCCCAGCTCCACAGTCCGATAATAGTCGCCCAGCGCGAGCACCGATCTCTCGTATTGCCCGATGCTCGACGCCGCCAAGGCCTTCATCGTGCGGACGACGGACTGGAGTTCGCCCGCGCTGCTGATCTTGCGGCGCAGGCTCTCGGTTGTGTCACTCATGACGCTTCGCCCCCCGCTTAGCGGGCGTGCGAGCGTCGGGCCTTAGGCCGCCGCCAGCCTCAGCTTTGTGCTTCGGGACGGGCCCGGCCTCTGGCTTCGGTCCCTGCCCGGCCTTCGCCGCCGGCGCCTGGCTGGCTTGGGCTTCTGGTTCCGGCTTGGGTTGGAAAGGGGCGAGCGCCTGGCGAGCGATTTCGACGATTGTCTTGCGGTCCTCGTCGGTGAGCTTGTCGGCGCTTCCAAGTCGTGCGCGCACCTCGGCCGGGATATTGGCCGCCGCCTCTTGCACCGCTTGCTCTGCGGCCGTCATCTCTTCGAGCGGTACGGGACCAAACAGCTTTGCGGTCAACGCCAACAAGACGGCGATTTGTGCGGGCGCCGACAGGGGGGAAGCTTCCCCTTGCTTGAGACAGGCGCGGATGCGCCGTCCGTGCTCAATGATCTTGCGAGTGTCTTCATCCAGACGGGCGCCGAACCGGGCAAAGGTCTCAAGTTCCTCGAACTGGGCGTAGGCCAGCTTGAGATCGCCCGCCACGGCGCGGAAGGCCGCCCGCTGGGCCTTGCCCCCGACGCGCGAGACGGACTTGCCGACATCGACCGCGGGCAGCACGCCCAGTTCGAACAACGACGGCGAGAGGTAGATCTGCCCATCGGTGATCGAAATCAGGTTGGTCGGGATGTAGGCCGAAATGTTCTGCGCCTCGGTTTCAATGATGGGCAGGGCCGTGAGCGAGCCGCCCCCCAGTTCCTTGCGTAGGTGCGTCGCCCGTTCCAACAGCCGCGCGTGAATGTAAAAGATGTCGCCAGGAAAGGCCTCGCGTCCGGGCGGCCGCCGCAACAGCAGCGACAGCTCGCGGTAGGCGCGCGCGTGGTGGGTGAGGTCGTCATAGACGATCAACACGTCGCGGCCCTGTTCCATGAAATGCTCCGCGATGCTGGTGGCGGCGTAGGGGGCGATGTAGGCGAGGCCTGGCGGGTCGTTGCCCTCGGTCACGACCATGACGGTGTGGTCCATGCCGCCCGCTTCCCGCAAGGTCGTCACGGCCTTGGCGACGGCGGACGCGCGCTGGCCGATGGCGCAGTAGACGCACAGGACGTTCTGGTCGCGCTGGTTGAGAATGGTGTCGATCGCGATGGAGGTCTTGCCGGTCTGGCGATCACCCAGGATCAATTCCCGCTGGCCGCGTCCCACGGGAATGAGCGCATCGATGACTTTCAGCCCGGTCTGAAGGGGCGTGGTGACGGGCGCGCGATCCATGATGGGGGGCGCGGGACGCTCGATGGGCACGCGCGCGCTCGCGGCCAATGCGCCCTTCCCGTCGAGCGGCCGGCCTAGCGGGTCGATGACGCGTCCGAGCAATCCGTCACCGACGGCCACATCCATGACCCGGCCGGTGCGTTCGACTTCATCGCCCGCGTTCAGATGCCAGTACTCGCCCAGCAGCACGACGCCGATCTCGTTCTCGTCGACGTTGAAGGCGATGCCGACCAGGTCGCCAGGAAACTTCACCAACTCCTCGAAGCCCACGGTGGGGAGCCCGGACACTTTCGCGATGCCAGTGGCGACGCTGGTAATGGCGCCGATTTCTCGCGCCGCCAGCGTCGGTTTGAAGGCTTCGCGCGTCCGGCTGATCGCATCGAACGCGTCGTCGAACACATTCTGCAATCTTTCGGGCCCACGGGTCATTGGCGCGCGGCTTTGGGCTTGGCTTCCTTCGATTTTGACACCGACCGGGTCTTGGTCTTCGCCGCGACCTTGCCCTTGGCCGCGGGTCTGCCCGCAGGCTTGGAGGCGGGCTGCGGCTGAGGTCTGTCGTGCTCTTTCAGAAGGTCTCCAACGCCCTTTTCCAGCGACCCGAGATAGTCCGCGATGCTCCAGGCGAGCTTTTGTCCATTGGCGTTGAGCTCGATGCCGCTGACTAGGTCGGGCGCCGATTCGAACCTGACCTGGATCTGGGTCGAGAAGGTCTCGTCGAGCGCTGTCTGGATGGCCGAACGCTGTTTCTCGGGCAGGGCGAACGCGCTACGCACCAGCGCGGGTCCGGACGCCGTCTTGAGGGCCAAGGCGAAGGTCTCCTTGGCCTTCCCATCCATCTTTCGAAGGCGTTCGATGAACACCTCCCCCATCTGTTCTTCCAAACCGGCGCCGGCAAGATCCGTCAGGGTTCGGCGCGCAATGGCGAAGACTTCCTGCTGCGTCCGGCGACGGATGGCTTGATTCAGGCTGTGGGCGTCGCTTCGCAGCGTCTCCTGCCGCTTGGCGCTCAGGGCGTCCGCCGCCTTCCGCGCATCGTTGAGAAGTCTGTCGCCTTCAGCGGCCGCGTCCTTCGCCGCCTTGCTCATGAGCGCGGAGCGATGCCGGTCGAAGACGTCGTTCTTGTGCTGGAACACGTCGCGCGCCTTTTGCGCCTCAGCCTCTTTCGCGTCGGCGTCCGCGAGTTTCGCGGCGATCAGCTTTTCCCTCGCGTCGATGGCGTTCAGGATCGGCTTGTAGAGAAAGCGCTGCAGCAGCCACACCAGGATGATGAAGTTGAGGGCCTGCGCACCGACGGTGAACCAGTCGATGAGCATGACTACTTTCCTGCGGTCTGGGCGATGACGTGAGTCCAGAACGGATTGGCGAAAAGCAGGATCATCGAGACCACGAAGCAGTAGATCGCAATGGATTCGATCATCGCCAGCCCGACAAACAAGGTGCGAGTGATGGTCGATGCGGCGTCGGGCTGCTGGGCCAGGGAGCTCAGGGCTGTGGAGACCGCGCGACCTTCGCCGAGCGCCGGCCCGATACTGCCCAGGGCGATCGTCAGGCCCGCTGTGACAATCGAGGCGATGGCGATAATTGTCGTACTGTCCATAGGATCACCCGTTTCTGCTGTTGGTCATGCTGCGAGATTTTGCTTTGGTTCGCTCTTGGACTTGCGTCCGCGCGTCGCAGCCGCGATGTAGACTCCAGCCAGGATGCTGAAGATGTAGGCCTGCACCATGCCGGTGAGCAGGCCGAGCNNGTGATGGTGAGCAGGATGGCGATGATCATCGTCCCGCTCATCATGTTACCGAACAGGCGCACCGCCAGGGCCAACGTCCGCGACAGTTCGCTGATGATGTTGAACGGCAACATGATGATCGTCGGTTCGGTGTAGGATTTGAGGTAGCCGACCAGCCCCTGCTCCTCGATTCCAAAGAACGGGACGGCCACCAACACGCACAGGGCAAGCGCCGCGGTGGTCGAAAGGGACCCCGTGGGCGGTTCGTAGCCGGGAATGATCGTGCACAGGCTGGCCAGGGCGATGAACAGAAAGAGCGTGCCCAGAAAGCCGATATACTTCCTTGGATTACGCAGGCCGACGTCCGCGATCTGCTTCTCGATGCCGGTGACCACGATTTCCAGCAGATTCTGCCACGGGGCTCGTTCCAGATCCGTGGAAAGATTGCGCGTGACGAGCTTCGATCCGGCGGCCAGCACAAACATCAGCGCCCAGGTGAACACGATGGTGCCGTTGAGCTTGAGAAACCCATCCCGCCAGAAGATCAGATCGTCCGGACTAAGGCGCATGGCTGGCCTCCGGCGACCGCGCGACTTGGTTTTGCGGCGGCGAGTGGGTCAAGCGCCAAGTCACGAGACGCGCCAGCACAAAGCCCAGCAGGCACGACAGCCATCGTTCCCAGCGCCCGCCGCCGACAAGATAAAATCCGCCCAGGGCGACACCCATCCGCAGCAGTTTGCTGCAGAGGAACCAAAGCCCAGGCCGTTTGGACGAAAGGGCGTGGATGACCGTCCACCAGAGGCCGCCGAAGAAAATCGCGCCCAGTATCAGGCCCGCCGCCAGCGGGACCGCCAGAGGCAGAAGCTCATTCATCGTCGTCCTCCTGCTCGTCCCGCATCGCCTGGTCCTCCT
>PLSW01000297.1 GCA_003165275.1 Caulobacteraceae bacterium | reverse complement strand
TCACCGAGCAGGACGGCCTTGGTGATGGTCGCGTAGGGCTCGCGCGCCCATGCCGGATCGGCGAAACGGTCGTCGCCCGCACGCGGGGCGATCGCGGGATCGGAGCCGAAGGCGGCGAACAGGAGGCGCTGCCATTGCGCCAGGGCGGACCGGCCCAGGGCGGCTGTCTGGAAGGGGGCGTTGGCGGCTTGGGCCGCCCAGTCCAGGAAGGCCAGACTAACCGTGCTGGGCGATCGTCCGCCGGTGAAGCGGCTCTGCCAGTCATGCAGAAGGCGATCCAGATCGGCTGGCTGCGCGGTAGAGGGTCACGACACAATCCTCGCCATCGCCGCTTGGCGTGGGCTCAGCAGGGGAAAGTAATCAGGAAGAGAATGGTTGCGCTGGAATGCGCTATCCAAACCAAAATCTTCAATCGGCATTTCTAACTGACCAATACAGCAATTCCATGATCCAATTGATTCGACTTAAGATGATGCGAACCACCCATATTCAAGATCATATTTACACCGCATTATGAACTTTATTTGATCTGATAATTTCATTGCTGCATAAACGGCGAATATAGGCCAAGCGAGATGCGTGGCTGCTGAAGCGTGACGCCATTCGCCGTCTTCAGCTTTGCGGAGCATCAATCCCGCGGGATTTGACGTCTCTGAGCCCTTCGTGCGGACGCGCGAGAAACCAGCCCGAGCGGCCAAAAATGACAGATATATGAATGACTTGAGTCAAGGAAACCCTTTCCGGGATGGCTATGTTGATGATCCGAGCCACCGGGAAACGCCATGACCGCCAAGTCCCAGATCGTCGAACAACTTGGCGAGTCGGTTGTCCTGTTGCCCGACCTGATCGTGGCGGCCCTAGCCGCCAACGACCGCGCCAAGCTGCGGCTGACGCTGCTGCAGGAAGCCGCCGCGCAGGTCGCCGAGCCCTCGCGCTCTGTCCCCGACCTGTCCGGCGACCTGCGCGCGGCGGGGCTGGACAGCGCCATGTCCCGCGCGATCATCGCTGGCGCCCGCGCCGTGGGCGGGGGGCGCATCGAGGTTCCCGACTCCGATCGCCTGATCGAGGATTTGCACGCCGACATCGCCGCCATGATCGCCCCGGTGTCGGTCGCCGAGCCGGAGGCCGCCGAGCCGTTCACCAGACGTCTCGCAGCCGTGACCGCCGCTGCGCCGTCGGACGCGACCCTGGCGCCCTCCGCCATCCACGACATGACCGTGGCCGACCCGGGCGGCCCGGACAGCGAGCACCGGCTAGTCATGGATCTGCACAAGGCGATCAATCGCATCGCCGAGCGGACTGCGGTTGAGACAGTGGACGGCGCCCGGGGCCTGGGGCTCAGCGTGAAAGACCGCCCCCGGCTGAAGGCCTTCATGGCCGGCCTCAACTGCACCGCGCCCCTGGCCTTCGGTCATCCGGGGCTGGCGACCACGGCCGTCGGAGCCGGCCCGCGTCTGATCATCCAGAACGACATTGGAACCACCGACGCCCATGTCATCGTCATCCACGTCGAAGGCCTGATCGTCGATGTCACTTACACTGACGTGCACCGGGGCCGCGCCAAGTTCTTCATGGACCAGTTCGACGGTTTCAAGATCGCTTGGACTCCGCTCATTGAGCGCTCCGCGTCAGGCCTGGCCGAAGACAGCGCCTTCTACCTGGTCACGGGCCGCCATGAAGCAAAAGATAAGAAAGAACTGGACGCCTTTCTGGAGCGGCTTGGCTCGCGCCTGGTGTTCCTGATCGACTGGAACAAGGCCCGCAAAGTTCTGCAAGGCTTCGTTGGCAAACCCAAGGCGGTCGCGTTGCTCTGCGAGGCGGCGGCGCGCGATCTCGGCCACCGCGCCTTTCTCGAACTGGGCGGCGGCGGCCTGGTGCTCGACGCTGTGCGCCGCGTCGCCGGCGCCCGGGCGTCTTACGGCGCGCGCCTAGACGAGGTGCTGGGAGAGGATCACGCCTACGCATTCCTGGCGGATGTCCTGCGCTTGACCAGCGAAGGGCTTGCGGAAGGCCGGTCGCCGCGCCTGATGCGCGACGAGATTCAGGCGGGCCTGGTTGATCGGCTGCAGAGCGCGGAGGGCGATCTGATCCGCACGACCCTGAGGCATCTGGGCCTGTCGCGGATGCTGGCCGCGGACATCCGCGACGCCCTGGTCGGCGGACGCCTGGCGTCGGCGGCCGAACGGGCGGTCCTCGCCGGACGGGCCACGCGACTGGAACAGAAGGGCGACCGCATGACGCTTCAGGCGCGGGAGTTCGCCGGCCGCCTGACCGAAGCCAACCCTAGTCTTCGCCGGATGATCGATCAGGCCGAAGAAGCGCTCGACGCGCTCGACGAGGCGGCGTTTCTGTTCAGCCTGCTCCCGGACCGGGACGACGACGCACAGGTCGGGCCCCTGGCCGCCCTGGCGGATATTACAGTGGACAGCGCGGGTCAGCTGGTGCGGGCCTGCGAGGCGGCCTCTCGCGCGCCTTTGGATCACCAGCAGGACATGACCGAGGCCCTGCAGGCGATCGAGGCCGTCTGCGTCGCGGAGCGGGCGGCGGACGCCGCCGAGCGGGCCATGATCGCGTCCCTGATGCGGGCGCCGTCGGCCGATGGGCGGGTGGCCGTGCTCGGTATGGAACTGGCCCATGCGGTGGAGCGGGCGACCGATCACCTCGCGCACTCGGCCCTGGCCCTACGCGATCACCTCCTTGGAGAGCAAGCGTGAGCGGCGCACCCCACCTCGACCCCGACTATGCGCCGATCATCATCGGCCCCGACGGCGCGGACGCGGCGCTCGACTCCGAGCGCGTCGGGTCCAAGGCAGCGATGCTGGCGCGCATGGCCGCCCTAGGCCTGCGCGTGCCGCCGGCCTTCGTTCTGCCGACGGGTCTGTGCCGCGGGGTAAACGACCGCAAGCACGCTACGGAGCAGGCGCTCGCCGAAGGATTGCGTCGAGGCATCCGCACGCTGGAGGCCGCGACCGGCCGCAAGTTCGGCGACTCCCGGCGGCCGCTGCTGGTGTCGGTCCGTTCGGGCGCGGCGCGGTCGATGCCGGGCATGCTGTCGACGGTGCTGGACGTGGGCCTCAACGCGGAGGTAGTGCTCGGTCTGATCCGCACGACCGGCAATCCGCGCATGGCCTGGGACACCTATCGTCGTTTCATCCAGGGCTACGCCGAGGTGGTCGGCGACGCGCCCGCCGCTCCGTTCGAGGCGGCCCTGGACGTGATGATCAAGGCCGAAAATGTCGCCGGCGAAACCGAGCTCGACCCCGAAGCGCTCGAACGGCTCGCCCGCGACATGCTAGCCGTGGCGGCGGTTCAGCTCGGCAAGCCGGTTCCCGCCGATCCGATGGAGCAGCTGCTGGGCGCCGCGCGGGCCGTTTACCGGTCGTGGAACAGCGCTCGGGCCCAGGAATACCGACGTCTGAACAAGCTTGAAAACCTGGACGGCACGGCGGTGACCGTGCAGGCGATGGTGTTCGGCAACTCGGGCGGGCGCTCGGGCGCCGGCGTGGCCTTCAGCCGAAGCCCGGTCACCGGCGACAAGCCGCTCTACGCCGACTTCCTCGCCGACGCCCAGGGCGAGGATGTGGTCTCCGGCCGCCGCACGCCGGCGGGGGCGGACGAACTCAGGCGGCGGCTGCCGGAGGTGTTCGCCGCTTTGAAAGCCGGCGCCGAGCGGCTCGAGCGCGAGCTGAAGGATATCCAGGACATCGAGTTCACCGTGGAGGAAGGCCAGCTCTATTTCCTGCAGACACGCTCGGCCAAGCGGACGCCGCGGGCGGTCTTACGGACGGCCGTCGATCTGGTGCGCGAAGGCCTGATCTCGCCGACCGAAGGTCTGCGCCGGGTGGCCGAGGTCGATCTGGACCGCGCCGGCGTGATGCGCTTCGAGGGCAAGGCCAAGGCGGCCGCGACCGCCGTTCCCGCCTCGTCGGGCGTGGTCAGCGGCCAGGCGGCGTTCGACGCCGAGACGGCGGCGTCCATGGCGGCCGCGGGCCAGGTCGTTGTACTGGTGCGTCGCGACATATCCACCGCCGATATCGCCGGACTGGCAATCGCTGAGGGTGTCCTGACCGCGGTCGGCGGCCGCACCGCGCATGCCGCCGTCGTGGCGCGGCAACTGGGCAAGGCGTGTCTAGTCGGCTGCTCGGGACTGACGTTCGCCGCGGACGGCTCGGTCCGTCTGGGCGATGCGCCGCTCGCTCCGGGCGACTGGCTCTCGCTGGATGGGGAAACCGGCGAAGTCTTTCGCGGCCGGCGGTCGGTCATCGTCGAACAGCCGCAGGCTGAGATCACAGAAATCGAACGCTGGC
>PLSW01000023.1 GCA_003165275.1 Caulobacteraceae bacterium | reverse complement strand
AATGGCCGCAAACACTGTGGATGAGAGTTTCATTGCTTCCTCGCCTTTCACCCCCATGCATATCTTCCTCGCCTTTCGCCCCCATGCATACAAATTATACCCATTCCCAGTTCCCACCGACGTGAACTCCATGTCGATTCTGAGACTGCGGTGATCGAGCGAACCCGCGCGCCGCGGTCGGTAATTGTACGTATTCCGGATTTTGGGGCGGCCCCTCGCGCTACGAAGCGAGGCGCCTCACGGCCTAGGGCCTTGCGGGCAGACTGCCGGCGAAGTCCTTGAAAATCTCCAGGAGTTCGTCAGCCGTAACGGCCGCCTTTTGCCCCGGTGGGAAGCGGAAGTTCCAGAAGCTCACAATGTGGCTGACAGCGCCGAGCCGGTCGCCCAGATCGTTGAACATCACCGGGGCGTTCAGGAGAAAGTCGCGGAACGCTTGCGGTGCGCCCGAGATGAGATCGGTGAATGCGGCGTCGTAGACGCCAAGAGCTTGATTCGACTCTGAAACAGCTTTCGCGATCGATTTCCGCAACGACCGGCGCGCCAACTCATAGAACCTTTTGATTTCCGGTGTATTTCGGCCAGGCAACTTCATGTTTTCGATTGAATCCACCGTCGTTCGAAGAGCGGGGAGCATTTCGGTCAGATTCCATTTGTAATACAGGAATCCCTTCCAACAGAATATACCATCTTGGTATTCCTGTGGGCTTAGGCGGAGTGTCTTCCGCAGGGGTTCAGTGTCGCTGTCGACCGTGATGGACAGAATTTTCTTGACCAGAATTGCGGTACCGTCATGATTTGAGCGGCCGTTCGATGAAGCGCCATAGCAAATATTGATGAGTCGACTGATCTCTTCTTCCACAAAACCGGTCATGCGAGCCGTGTCGGCATCCGAAATTTCGAAGTAGACGCGCGCCGGAAAACGGTCGTGGCGCTTCAGGTGTTCGCGCAGCAGGAACGGATCCAGCGACGGCAATTCATCGATGATCAAGAGCATCAATCGATCCGCCTCAGTCGGTTTTCCGAACATGCCTTCCATGATGGCGACAAAGTTGGTCTGCCCCACGAGCACCGACCATCCCCCGAGGCTGAGATCGCTTCCGTCCAGCGGAATGATGATCTTTGTCACCGTCTGCCGGCCGCCGGGAAAGAGAGGCAATTCATGTCGCCTCAATCGATGCTTGAGGACGAGCGACCGGTTCAGCAGCGGGTTCTGGAAAAAGGGCGCGGCGGCGTGGTCGCGATCATGGCCATGCATCCTCGCAATTCGGCGCAGATTGAGCACCCGGGCCGAAGAGGCCGACTCTTCAAGGTTCACCAGGGTTCGCGCGCTCATGCCGCCAACCCGTTCCCGTCTTCCAGCGCCGAGCGCCTGTCGCAAGGGTGTCCAGGGCCCCTGGCGCGCCTGACCGGGTCGGAAGGCGATACCTGTCTGACCATGCGTGTATTGGTAGGCGGCATGTATTCGCCTCCAGCGGGCCTGCGAGCCGCGAGTTGCCAAAGCCAGAACCTTAGCCGGCAGTTATTTAAATTCCGTTAATCATTCAAGCTAAGGCCGACTGTTGCTTATACCAACCTCGGGCTTGCTCAATCGACAAAGCACCCTGTTGTGTGGTTTCGGTCAGGATGCCGGGTTGCGAAGGTATACGAAGGTCTCGCGTAGATTGAGTTGTGGCCTTGCGCTATTGGAGCGGGCAGGCGGCCGCGGGCCATCTATCGCCGCCATTCGTCCCCGCCTTGGCACGGGCGCGCCGACCCCCAGCCGCGCGGCCGTCAATTCCCTCTGACAACCCCCGCCGCATCTGCGAACATCCGGCCATGGCCCCTCGCAATCCCCGCGCCCAACTCGCCACCCACGACGTCACCAACCAGCCCGGTCCGCTGGAGGATGTGAACCTCTTCAGCGCGGACCTCATGCTGACCTCCGCCTGCGCCTGGGCCGGGGCGAAGATCCACGCCGAGCGTCTGCGCCGCTTCGGCGCCCGGGTGGGCTCGGCCGAGGTCCAGGCCTGGGGCGCGCAGGCCAACCGCTATCCTCCGGCCTTCCTGCCGTACGACCGCTTCGGGCGCCGCATCGACGAGGTGGAGTTCCACCCCGCCTATCACCAGCTGATGGACCTGGGCCTGTCGGCGGGGGTGTCGGCGGCGGCCTGGAACACGCCCACGGCGGGGCATGCCCTGCACGCGGCCCTGCTGTTCCTGATGGGGCAGGCGGACCAGGGGGTCTGCTGCCCGATGTCGATGACCTATGCGGTGGTGCCCTCCCTGCGCGCCGAGCCGGCGGCGGCCGCCGTCTGGGGCCCGCGGGTGCAGGCCGAGGCCTATGATCCCCGCTTCATCCCCGCCGGGGAGAAGGCCGCCGCCACCATGGGCATGGCGATGACCGAAAAGCAGGGCGGGTCGGACGTTCGCGCCAACACCACCCGCGCCGAGCCCCAGGCGGGCGGCGCCTATGTCCTGACCGGGCACAAATGGTTCTGCTCGGCGCCGATGTCGGACGCCTTCCTCACCCTGGCCTACGCCCCCGGCGGCCTGACCTGCTTCCTGGTCCCCCGCTGGCGGGACGACGGCGAGCGCAACGCCATTGAGATCCAGCGCCTGAAGGACAAGCTGGGCGACCGCTCCAACGCCTCCTCCGAGATCGAATACCGCGGCGCCGAGGCCGTCCGCGTCGGTGAGGAAGGGCGGGGGGTGCGCACCATCATCGAGATGGTGCAGCTGACCCGCCTGGACTGCGTCATCGGCGCCGCCTCGCAGATGCGCCAGGCCCTGTCCCTGGCCGCCTGGCACGTCCAGGGCCGCTCCGCCTTCCAGCGGCGGCTGATCGACCAGCCGCTGATGCGCGCCGTGCTGGCGGACCTGGCCCTGGACGTGGAGGCCGCCGTCGCCCTGGCCTTCCGCCTGGCCCGGGCCCTGGACCGGCCGGAGGATGCGCACGAGGCGGCCCTGGCCCGCATCGGCCTGCCCATCGCCAAGTTCCTCACCTCCAAGCGCGCGCCCACGGTGATCGCCGAGGCGATGGAGTGCATGGGCGGCGCCGGCTTCATCGAGGAGGCGCCCATGGCGCGCCTGTTCCGCCAGTCGCCCCTCAATGGCATCTGGGAGGGCAGCGGCAACGTCATCGCCCTGGATCTGCTCCGGGCCCTCAACCGGGAGCCGGAGGTCACGGGCGCCCTGGTCCGCGAGGTGCTGGACGCCGCCGGCGCGGACTGGCGGCTCACCGAGGTGGCGGACGAGGTCGAGGCGATCCTGGCCGCCCCCATCCCCGAGGCCGGCGCCCGCCGGGCCGTGGAGCGCCTGGCCCTCGCCTTCGCCGCGACGACCCTGGTCCGCTACGGCGACCACGCCGTCGCCGACGCCTACCTGGCCCGCCGCCTGCGCGGCGCCAGCCTGACCTTCGGCGCCGGCGAAGCCCCCATCAACGAAGACGCGATCATCGACCGCCTCGCGCTGCGGGGGTGAGGGGGTGGCCCTGCCGGGTTGCGACGGCCCGACGCCCCCTCAGNNCCCGTTTCACGGTGGAGCACAAGGTAACCGCTGTCCTCCACCGCGCAGCGGGGGAGGTGGCAGTTCGCGAAGCGAACTGACGGAGGGGGCGTCGGTCCGCCGCAAGACGCCGGTTCCATCCATTCAAAACGGGCGGTAGTCGCGCTCCATGAGCTTTCTCGCCCGCATCTACGCCTTCAAGGTCTTCGACGCCTTCATCCTGATCTTCCCGCTCTACGCGGTGATGTTCGTGGATGCCGGGCTGACGCCGGTGCAGATCTCGGTGGCGCTCACCGCCTGGTCGGCGACGACCTTCGTGCTGGAGATCCCCGCCGGCCTCGTCGCTGACCGGCTGCCCCGGCGTACGGTGCTGGCCGTGGCCCAGGCCGGGCGGGCGGCGGGGTTCGTGGTCTGGCTGTTCTATCCCCACTTCTGGGGCTTCCTGGCCGGGCTGGTGCTGTGGGGCTGCAAGAGCGCCTTCACCTCCGGGACCTTCGAAGCGCTGCTGTTCGACGAGCTGAAGGCCGAGGGCCGGGCCGGCGACTATGTGCGGGTGGTGGGCCGGGCGCGGGCGGCCCAGGCCGTGGGCGTCCTCTGCGCCTCCTTCTGCGCCGCGGCGGTGGCGCGGTTCGGCTATCCGGTCGCCCTGGCCGGCAGCCTGGCCGCCATCGCCGTCGCCATGGGCTTCGCCTTCAGCCTGCCCCGGGCGCCGCGGGCGCTGGCGGTGCAGCCGCGAGGCTATCTGTCCCACCTGGGCCGGGGGCTGGCCGAAGCCGGCCGCCAGCCGGCGGTGCTCGGGATCATCGTCTTCGGGGCGCTGATCATGGCCCTGGGCGGGTCGCTGGAGGAGTTCTGGCCGATCTTCGGGGCCAAGGTGGGCCTGGCCCGGCCGCTCATCGCCGTCTTCGTCGGGGTGCAGTACGGGGGCGAGGCGATGGCCAGCCTCGCGGCCCACCGCCTGGCGGCCCTGGGCCGTCGGTGGTTCTACGCCCTGCTGATCTTCGCCGGGGGGCTGCTCACCCTCGCCGCCGCCCTGTTCACCCCGGCCTCCATGGTGCTGCTGGGGATCTACAGCGCGCTGCTCAAGCTCACCGACGTGGTGTTCGAGAGCCGGCTGCAGCACGCCGTCGCCTCCGAGAACCGCGCCACCATCGGCTCGGTCAAGGGCTTCGCGGCCCAGTTCGGCGTCGCCGGCCTCTACCTGAGCTTCGGACCGGCGGCGCAGGCCGCGTCCTATCGCACGGCCTTCCTCGGCTGCGGGGTGGTGGTGATGGTGATCGGCGGGGGGTATCTGGCGGCGGGGGCGGTGAGGGGGCGGTCTTAAGCTCCTCCCCCATTTATGGGGGATCCACTCTTCCGCGGTCGTCGATCCTAGGCCTTCTCCCGCAAGGGGAGAAGGCCTCTTTTCTCACTGTTCCCAAGCCGCTGTTTCGGATGCGGTTCAAGAGATGCTGCCTTTGCCAACCCATAAATGGGGGAGGAGCGCCGTCGCGCGCGCCTCAGTCCTTCGCCTCGCCGATCCCGTAGAGCTTGTCGACCAGCGCCTTGCGCCGGACCAGCACCGCGCGCTGGTTGATGTAGCCCTTGTCGGTGATCTCCCCGGCGTCGATGGAGGGCGGCTCGCTCATCACCAGGAAGCGGCCGATGCGCCGGGACGATCCCCCGGCGGCGGCGTTGAAGGCCTTCAGCCGGGCGGCGAGGACCGCGTGCAGCTTCTCCTGCGCCGTGCCCGGCTCGCCGTCGGCCTCCAGGGCCGCCAGCCCCGCCGCCGTCGGCCAGATCAGGGCGCCGGCGAAGGGCATGTCCTGGCCGGTGATCACCGCGTCGGCCACATAGGGGCTGCAGGCGGCGACCACGTCCGGCCGCAATGTGCCCACCGACACCCAGGTGCCGGAATCCAGCTTGAAGTCCTCGGTCACCCGCCCGTCGAACACCAGCCCCTTGGAGGGATCCTCGGGGTCGACGAACTTGGCGGCGTCCCCCAGCTTGTAGAAGCCCTCGTCGTCGAAGGCCTCCGCCGTGCGGGCCGCGTCCCCGTGATAGCCGGTGGTCACCGTCGGGCCCTTGACCCGCACCTCCAGCTTGTCGCCGTTGGGCGCCAGCTTGAGGGTGATCCCCGGCAGCGGCAGGCCGACCAGGCCCACCCGCTCGGTCTCCCAGTGGACCACGGTCACCCCTTGGGTCTCGGTGGCGCCATACATGGTGGTCAGCGGGATGCGCAGGCCGGTCTCGGCCACGGCCAGGGCCTGCATCCGCTCATAGATGTCGTTGGAGAGGGTCGCCCCGCCGTAGCCCATGTACTTCAGGTTCTTGAAGAAGGCCTTGCGCAGCACCGGGTCGCGCTCCATCGCGTCGGCCAGCATGCCGAAGGCCACCGGGGCGGAGCCGAACACCATCGGCGAGACCTCGTAGAGGTTCTTGATCGTGGTCTCGAACATCCCCGGGATCGGCCGGCCCTCGTCCAGATAGAGGGTGCCCGCGCCCCACAGATTGCCGTTGAAGCCGATGTTGCCGGCGGAGATGTGGCTCCAGGGCATCCATTCCAGCGACAGGGGAATGACCTCTGGATCGGCCACGTCCGTGCGCAGCCCCTCCTGGCCGGCGATGACCCCGGCCATCATGCCGTGGGTCTGCGGCACGCCCTTGGGCAGGCCGGTGGAGCCGGAGGTGAACAGGTACTTGGCCACGGTGGCCGGGGTCAGGGCGTCCATCGCCGCCGTGACCTTGGCCGTCGGCTTGACCTCGGTGAGGGATTTCAGCGCCAGGGTGCCGGCGCCGCCGTCGACGGTGACCACAACCAGGTTGGGATCCAGGGCCCGCAGGGTGTCCAGGGCCCTGGCGAACGACTTGGCGTCCTGGGCGAACACCAGCTTCGGCCGGATCACTTCGAAACAGTGCTTCAGCTTGGCGTGGTCGGTGGAGATCAGGCTGTAGGCCGGGCTGATCGGCGCCGCGGGCACGCCGGCGGTATAGGCGCCCAGCATCACCAGCCCGTGCTCCACCGAATTGCCCGAGAGGATCATCACCGAGTCCTTGGCGGTGAGGCCCTCGTCGAGCAGCCACTGGGCGATCCCGTCCGCCGACCGCTTGGCCTCGGCGTAGGTCACCCCGCACCAGGGCCCGTGGTTCGGCTCCCGCTGCATCATGAACGGGCGGGTGGGGTGGCGGGCGGCGCGCTCGGCCAGCAGATGGGCGATGGACCTCGGCCCGTCGCCGGGGGGGTGGTTCGACCAGATCAGGATCGAGCCGTCCGCCCGCCGCTGCACCGACACCGACGGCGCCTTCATCGGCAGCGGCTTGAACGCCGGCTTGGCCGCGCTAGCGCTGGCCTGGTCTCCGTCCGCTGGCGTCATCGCGGGGGCCTCCGCAGGGGTTGGTCTTGTTGCGGACGACTGTAGCCCAGCGCGCCGGGCGAGCAAGCCGAACGCAAGGGGAGGGGAGGGGAGGGG
>PLSW01000024.1:17277-17708 GCA_003165275.1 Caulobacteraceae bacterium | reverse complement strand
CCCGCTGGCCGCCCGGCGGCGCCGGCCGCGCCGCGGACGACTGTGGCGGCAGCGCCCCCGTCGGCGGCCCCGGCCGCCGTCCCATCGACGCCCTTCCCGCGCCATGCCGGCGTCGGCGTCGTCCAGATCGCCGCCTTCCCCTCCGCGGCCGAGTCGGAACAGGCCCTCGGCGCCTTCGCCCAGACCGCCGCCGGGCAGGCGCCGGGCCTGTCGCGCAGGATCGAGCCGGCGCGGGTCAGGGGCGTGCTCTACTACCGGGCCATCATCGCCGGCTTCGGATCGACGGCGGAGGCGAGCGCGCTTTGCGCGGCGATCAAGAAGGCCGGCGGCGACTGTTTCGTCCGGCCGTGACCGCGCGGCGGAGCCGGCGACGCCTCGCCTTGTAATGCCGGGCGGTTTGAGGCATACACCCGCGCTCGCGTCGGCGGCCT
>PLSW01000024.1:0-17256 GCA_003165275.1 Caulobacteraceae bacterium | reverse complement strand
AAGACCGGCATGTACAAGGGCCGCCAGGTCCTGACGCCGAAGGAAGACTAGTTGGTTTGCCCTCTCCATGAGGGGAGGGCTGCATGATGAGGGTGCGTGGTTCGAGACGCTCCCTTCGGTCGCCCTCACCATGACCAGGTTTCTTGGATTGCAAGTATCCTAGTCATGGTGAGGAACGCGCTCTACGCGCGTCTCGAACCACGCACGATTTCCCAGCGTCTACCGCCCCCGTCCGCGGGCCAGCACGGCCAAGCGGTTCGCCTCCACCCGCTCGGGGGTGACGTCTGCGTTCCACACCGTCGAGCGTTCATGCTCCAGGGCCAGCGCCTCGCCCAGGGGCAGGGCGAAGCCGTCGTCGATCATCCGCTTGTAGGTGACCAGCATGTCCACAGGGATGCTGGCGATCTCCCGCGCAAGCTTAAGGGCCGCCGGCATCAGTTCGGCGGGCTCGACCACCCGATTGACCAAGCCCCAGTCGTAGGCGGTCTTCGCATCGAGAAAGTTGCCGCTCAGGGACAGCTCCTTGGCCCGATAGACGCCGATCAGCCGCGACAGCTTCTGTGACAGCCCCCAGCCCGGGGTGATGCCCACCCGCGCGTGGGTGTCGGCGAAGCGGGCGTTGGTGGAGGCGATGAGGATGTCGCAGGCCAGCGCCAGCTCGAAACCGCCGGTGATGGCCACGCCGTTGATGGCGCCGATCACCGGCTTGGCGAAGTGGGCGATGGCCCGCACCGGGTTGGCGGCGGGCTGGATGGCGTTGGCCGCCTGCATGCCGTCGCGGCTGGCGCCCAGCTCCTTCAGGTCCAGGCCGGCGGTGAAGGCGCGCTCGCCGGCGCCGGTGAGGATGGCCACCCGCACCTCCGGATCACCGTTCAGCTCGACGAAGGCGTCGAACAGCGCCGCGCGAAGACCCACCGACATGGCGTTCATCGCCTCGGGGCGGTTCATGGTGACGACGGCGACGCCGTCGGCCTTGTCGATGAGCAGCATGGTGTTCTCCTGAGGACGCCAAGGTTGATCAGGGGCGACGCAGGGGCTGTCAACTGCAAGCTTTCCCGCAGGCCCCGCCTGGGCTAACACCCGGCCGCGCCCGGCAATCCAGAGGATCCCCAGAGAACCCCATGACCGAAATCATCGACATCACCGCCCGCGAAATCCTCGACAGTCGCGGCAACCCCACGGTCGAAGTCGATGTGACCCTGGAAGACGGCGCCTTCGGCCGCGCCATGGTCCCCTCCGGCGCCTCCACCGGCGCCCACGAGGCGGTGGAAAAGCGCGACGGCGACAAGGCCCGCTACGGCGGCAAGGGCGTTCTACAGGCCGTCGACGCGGTGAACGGCGAGATCTACGACACCCTCTCCGGCCTCGACGCCGAGGACCAGCGCCGGATCGACCGGCTGCTGATCGAGCTGGACGGGACCAAGAACAAGAGCCGCCTGGGCGCCAACGCCATCCTCGGCGTCTCCCTGGCCACGGCGCGCGCCTCGGCCCAGGCTTCCAGCCTGCCGCTCTACAAGTACGTCGGCGGGGTCTCGGCCCGGGTGCTGCCGGTGCCGATGATGAACATCATCAATGGCGGCGCCCACGCCGACAACCCCATCGACATCCAGGAATTCATGATCATGCCGACGGGGGCGCCGAGCTTTTCGGAGGCCCTGCGCATGGGCGCGGAGATCTTCCACAGCCTGAAGAGCGCCCTGAAGGCCGCCGGCCACAACACCAATGTCGGCGACGAGGGCGGCTTCGCCCCCAACATCGGCTCGGCCCACGAGGCCCTGGGCTTCATCGTCAAGGCGGGCGAGGCCGCCGGCTACAAGGCCGGTAAGGATTTCCAACTGGCCCTCGACGTCGCCGCCAGCGAGTTCTTCAAGGGCGGCCGCTATGAGCTGACCGGCGAGGGCAAGAGCCTGGATCAGGCCGGCATGGTCGACTACCTGGCCGAGCTTGCCGCCAGCTTCCCCATCGTCTCCATCGAGGACGGCTGCGACGAGGACGATTTCACCGGCTGGAAGCTGCTCACCGACAAGCTGGGCGCCAAGCTGCAACTGGTGGGCGATGACCTGTTCGTGACCAACCCCGAGCGCCTCGCCATGGGCATCGAGAAGGGCCTGGCCAACTCCATCCTGGTCAAGGTCAACCAGATCGGCACCTTGTCGGAGACCCTGGACGCCGTCGATATGGCCCACCGCGCCGGCTACACGGCGGTGATGTCGCATCGCTCGGGCGAGACCGAAGACACCACCATCGCCGACCTCGCCGTGGCCACCAACTGCGGCCTGATCAAGACCGGCTCCCTGTGCCGGTCCGAGCGGATCGCCAAGTACAACCAGCTGCTGCGCATCGAGCAGGAACTGGACGAGCAGGCGGTCTATCTCGGCGCCAAGGCGGTGAAGCGGATTTAGGCGGTTGAGCCTCTTCGAACAGTCCAAATAATTTCGTCACCCCTGGCTTGTCCCCGGGGCAAGGGAACACGAACGGGACGGGTCCGCCTTCGGTGCGACGACTTCATCACCTGTGATTCCCTACCCCCGGGACAAACCCGGGGGTGACGAGGATGGGGGGCTCTTATCCGCCAACGAACGTCGCTCTTCCGCTTCCGCCCAACACCCCCTATCTGAACGACGTCAACATCGCACTGGGGGATTCATGAGCGACAAGGGTACGGTTCTGGTGACCGGCGGGTCCGGCTTCATCGGTGGCTGGTGCGTCATCGGCCTTTTGCAACAGGGCTACACCGTGCGGACCACCGTGCGCAGCCTGGACAAGGAGGCCGCCGTCCGGGCGGCCCTCGGCACGGTCGTCGATCCCAAGGACCAGCTCAGCTTCTACGCCGCCGACCTCACCGCCGATGCCGGCTGGGACGCCGCCGTCGACGGTTGCGACTATGTCCTGCACGTGGCCTCGCCCCTGGGCGTCTCGGAGCCCAAGGATCCCAACGTGCTGATCGTGCCGGCGCGTGAAGGCGCCAAGCGGGCGATCAGCGCCGCCATCAAGGCCGGGGTGAAGCGGGTGGTGCAGACCTCCTCCGTCGCCGCGACCAGCAAGGGGATCGGTACGCCGGACAGCGTCAGCGACGAGACGGTCTGGACCGACCTGAAGGCGCGCAAGGAAAGCGCGTACACCCAGTCCAAGACCATCGCCGAACGCGCCGCCTGGGACCTGATCGCCGCGTCCGGCGGCAAGACCAGCTTCGCCACCGTCAACCCGGCCCTTGTCTTGGGACCGGTGCTCAGCAAGGATTTCTCCGAGTCCGTGCAAGTGGTCGAGCGGCTGCTGTCCGGCCGGGTGCCAGGCCTGCCGCGACTGGGGTTCAACATCGTCGATGTGCGCGACGTCGCCGACCTGCACATCCGGGCGATGACCACGCCCGAGGCCGCGGGACAGCGCTTCGTGGCCGCCGGCCATTTCGCCTGGATGGCGGACGTCGCCCAGGTGCTGCGCGCCCAACTCGGGGAGGGCGCGGCCAAGGTCCCGACCAACAAGGTGCCCGACCTGGTGCTTCGCCTCGCGGGACTTTTCGACAAGGACCTCGCCTCGGTCGTTCCGAGCCTTGGCCACAAGCACGACTTCAGCTCGGCCAAAGCCCAGGCCACGCTGGGGTGGAAGCCGCGGCCGATGGCCGAGACGGTGACCGACTGCGGGCGCAGTTTGATCGCGATCGGCGCGGTCTGAGCGGAACGGCGCCTTTCCCCGACGGCGCAAAACCGGTATCTGCGGAGCCATGACCACAGACGACGTTCTCGACGAATTCCGTGCGGCCGGCGCCTTGCGCGAGGGCCATTTCGTGCTGTCCTCTGGCCTGCACTCCGGGGTCTTCCTGCAGAAGAACCTGGTGTTCATGCACGCCGACCGCACCGAGCGCCTGTGCAAGGCGCTGGCGGCGAAGATCAAGGCGGCCGTTGGCGAGGTTGACGTCGTCGTCTCGCCGGCGGTGGGCGGCATCATCCCCGGCTACGAGACCGCCCGCCATCTCGGCGTTCCGAGCCTCTATGTTGAGCGGGAAGGTGGCGTCTTCAAGCTGCGTCGGGGCTTCCATCTCGAGCCCGGCGCGAAGGTCGCCATGGTCGAGGACATCGTCACCACGGGCCTGTCGTCCCGCGAATGCATCGCGGCGATTCGCGCCGCCGGTGGAGACGTCGTCTGCGCCGCCTGCATCGTCGATCGCTCCGGCGGCCGCGCGGATGTGGGGGCGCAGCTGGTGGCCCTGGCGAGCCTGGACGTGCCGGCCTATCCCGCCGACGCCCTGCCGCCGGAACTCGCCGCCATCCCCACCGAGGATCCGGGCAGCCGGAGGCTGGCGGGATGAGCCGGCTGCGTCTGGGGGTCAACATCGACCACGTCGCCACCATCCGGAACGCGCGGGGCGGGTCCGCGCCGGATCCGGCCCGGGCGGCGGAGATCGCCATCGCCGCCGGCGCGGACGGAATCACCGCCCATCTGCGTGAAGACCGCCGTCACATTTCCGACGCCGACATCGAGGCCCTGGCCGCCCTCTGCCGCCGCCGCGGGCGGCCGCTGAACTTCGAGATGGCGGTCACCGAAGAGATGCAGGCCATTGCCCTGCGCCATCGGCCTCACGCCGCCTGCCTGGTGCCCGAGCGGCGCGAGGAGGTGACCACCGAAGGCGGCCTCGACGTCGTGCGCGGCCACAACGCCATCGCCCCCGCCGTCGCCCGGCTGCGGGAGGCGGGGATCCGCGTCTCCCTGTTCATCGACGCCGATCCGGCTCAGATTGCCGCCTCCGCCGAGGTGGGCGCCGAGGTGATCGAACTGCATGTCGGCGCCTATTGCGACGCGGTGCGCGAGAGGCGCGAGGCCGAGGTCGCCGTCCTGCTGCAAAAGCTCGCCGACGCCGCGGCCCAGGCCGACGCCCTGGGCCTTGAGGTCCACGCCGGCCACGGCATCGACTACGAGACCGTCGGCGCCATCGCCGCCATTCCCCAGTTCATGGAACTGAATATCGGTCACTTCCTGATCGGCGAGGCCATCTTCACCGGCCTCGACGCCGCCATCCGCCGGATGCTGGTGCTGATGGCCGCCGCCCGGCCTCAGGCGCTGTGGGGCGTCGGCGGTTGATCCTCGGCATCGGTTCGGACCTCAGCGATATCCGCCGCATCCAGGCGACGCTGGACAAGTACGGCGACCGCTTCAAGGCCCGCTGCTTCACCGACCTCGAACGCGCCCGCTCCGAGCGCAAGACCGATCAGGCCGCCAGCTACGCCAAGCGGTTCGCGGCCAAGGAGGCCTGCGCAAAGGCCCTGGGCACCGGCATCCGCCGCGGGGTCTTCTGGCGCGACATGGGGGTGATCAACCTGCGCAGCGGCCAGCCGACCATGGCGCTGACCGGCGGCGCGGCCGAGCGCCTCGCGGCGATGGTGCCGGCAGGATTGCAGCCGGTGATCCATGTCAGCCTGACGGACGATCATCCCTACGCCCAGGCCTTCGTGATCATCGAGGCGGTGGCCGCGACCAACACACCATGACGGCGAGTTCACGGGCGTCCGGCTTGCCCCTGGTGTATCGAACGTCTAGCAAGGCGGTGACGCCTGTATGGTTTTTAGAGAGATGTGTCTCGCATGACGACTGACGCACACGAAGCGCCGCCGGGGGATGGCGGCGCGGTCAACGAGACCGTCGAGATCGTCAAGACCGTCGTCTATGCGCTGCTGATCGCGTTCGCCCTGCGCGTTCTTCTGTTCCAGCCCTACACCATCCCCTCCGCGTCGATGGAGCCGAACCTCTATGAGGGCGACTACATCATCGTCTCCAAGTTCAGCTACGGCTATTCCAAACACTCCATCCCGCTGAGCCCGCCGCTGTTCAACGGCCGAATCTTTAACCATGCGCCCCAGCGCGGCGACATCATCGTCTTCAAGTTCCCCCGCGACGTGCACGCTGGCCGCGCCGACTTCATCAAGCGACTGGTCGGCCTGCCGGGCGACCATATCCAGGTGAAGGCCGGCCAGGTGTTCATCAACGACAAGCCCCTGCCGCGCAACGAGACCGAACCCGGCGTCAGCGCCTTGCCCTACGGCGGAACCCAGCCGGTGGCGCGCTATTTCGAGACCGCGTCCAACGGCCGCCTCTACCTGACCCAGGGCTACGGCAACGACGGCGCCGCCGACAACACCGGCGTCTATGTGGTGCCGCCGCACTGCTACTTCATGATGGGCGACAATCGCGACAATTCCCTGGACAGCCGCTTCGATCCGCAACTGCCGCCCAATGTCACCGGCACGGCCAATTGCGGCTGGGACCCCAGCGTCGACCGCTTCCTGCCGTCCGAGGCCCAGGCCGGCGTTGGCTTCGTGCCCGAGGAGGACCTCGTCGGGCGCGCCCAGATGATCCTGCTGTCCTGGAAGCCCGGCGCGTCCCTGTTCAAGCCGTGGACCTGGGTGATGAACCTGAGGCCGAGCCGGTTCTTCCATCTGCTGAAATGAATTCCCGTCAGGAGGCCGTGGCGGCGCTGCAGGCGCGGCTGGGCCACACCTTCGCCGATCCCAGCCTGCTCGAGCGGGCCCTGACCCACGCCAGCGTCGGCGGCGGCGCGCCGGACCGCGCCAGCGACTATGAGGTGCTGGAGTTCATCGGCGACCGGGTGATCGGCCTGCTCGCCGCCGAGCGCCTGGCCGAACTGCATCCCAAGGCCGCCGAGGGCGAGCTTTCCGTGCGGTTGCACGGCCTGGTCAGCGGCCAGGCCTGCGCCCGGGTGGCCCGGCGGCTGGACATGGGGCCGGCGCTGCGGCTTGCCGGCGGCGAGACCAAGATGGGCGGCCGGGAAAAGGACTCCATCCTCGGCGACGCCTGCGAGGCGGTGATGGCGGCCATCTACCGCGACGGCGGGCTGGAGGCGGCGCGGGTCGTGTTCCTGGCCGCCTGGCACGAGGAGTTCGAAAGCAACGAGGCGGTCAAGCCGCGCGATCCGAAGACCGCCCTTCAGGAATGGGCGCAAGGTCTCGGCAAGCCGCTGCCGCTCTATGAAGTCACCAACCAGAGCGGCCCGGCGCATCAACCCCTGTTCACCGTCTCGGTTCGGGTGGAAGGTCTTGCGCCCGCCCTCGCCCAGGGCGCCACGCGTCGGGAGGCCGAAAAGGCCGCCGCCGCCAACCTGCTCCGCCGGGAAGGCCAGATATGAGTGAAGTTCAGACCCGCTGCGGCTACGCCGCCGTCATCGGCGCCCCCAACGCCGGCAAGTCGACCCTGGTCAACCGCCTGGTCGGCTCCAAGGTCTCTATCGTCACCCAGAAGGTCCAGACCACGCGGTTTCCGATCAAGGGCGTGGCCATCGCTGGCGACGCCCAGATCGTGCTGATCGACACCCCGGGCATCTTCACCCCCCGCCGGCGACTGGACCGGGCCATGGTCCGCTCCGCCTGGGGCGGCGCGGCGGACGCCGAGGCCGTGATCCATCTCGTGGACGCCAACGCCGAGATCGCCATCGATCGCGGCGACGCCAAGTCCGCCGACAAGCGCGCGGTGATCGACGTCCAATCGATCATCGAGGGCCTCATGACGACCGGCCAGAAGGCGATCCTGGCCCTCAACAAGATCGACCTGGTCAAGCGCGACCAGCTGCTGGGCCTCTCCCAGAAGCTGTTCGACACCGGGGTCTATTCCGAGGTCTTCATGATATCCGCCCACAACGGCTCGGGCGTCGAGGACCTGCGCGCCCGTTTGGCGAGCCTGATGCCGAAGGGCCCCTGGCTCTATCCCGCCGACCAGGCCGCGGACATGCCCGTCCGCCTGCTGGCCGCCGAGATCACCCGCGAGAAGATCTATCTGCGCGTCCACGAGGAGTTGCCCTATTCCGCCGCCGTGGAGACCACCGCCTTCACCGAGACCAAGGACGGCGGCGCGCGCATCGAACAGACCATCTATGTGGAGCGCGACAGCCAGCGCCCCATCGTCCTGGGCAAGGGCGGCCAGACCCTGAAATGGATCGGCGAACACGCGCGCGTCGAACTGACCGAAATCCTCGACCGCCCGGTGCACCTGTTCCTGCACGTGAAGGTCAAGGAGAACTGGTCGGAGGAGCGGGAATTCTATTCCGGCCTGGGGCTGGAGTTCGATGTCTAGGGGATCAAAACCGGCCCGGCTGACAGCGCGCAACCCCAAGAGGTGGGGCAAGATACGTAGGCCTTCTCCCGCAAGGGGAGAAGGCCTACTTCGCATCGCCGCCAAACCTGATCCACTTTCCGCACAAAGCGAAGTGGGGGTTTCAGTCTGATGGACTTCGAGGACGACGCCTTCGTTTTATCCGCCCGAGCCCACGGGGAAGCGGGCGCCATCGTCGACCTCTTGACCGAGACCCACGGCCGTTTCGTCGCCCATATCGCCGGCGGCGCGTCGCGGCGCATCAAACCCTTCCTGCAGTCCGGCGCCCGGGTCGTCGCGCAATACCGTTCGCGCGTATCCGAACAGCTCGGCTCGGCGACCGTCGAGCCGGTGGGGGAGGGCCCCTCGGCCCTGTTCGACGATCCGCTGGCCCTGGCGGGCCTGGCCTCCGCCGCCGCGGTCGCCGCCGGCGCCCTGCCGGAGCGCGAGCCCCACCCCGGCGCCTTCTACGCCTTCGAGGCCCTGTCGGGGGCGCTGGTCCATCCCGACATCTGGCCGGCGGTCTATGTGCGCTTCGAGGCGGGACTGCTGCAGGAGCTGGGCTTTGGCCTCGACCTGTCGCGCTGCGGAGCCACCGGGACCACCGACGATCTCATCTACGTCAGCCCACGCACAGGCCGGGCCGTCAGCCGCGGTGCGGGCGCACCCTACGCCGATCGCCTGCTGCCCCTGCCGCGGTTCCTGCTCTCCGCCCAGGGCGGCCTCGACGCTGGCGACGTCGCCGCGGGCATGGCGATCACCGGCCATTTCCTGGAGACCTTCGTCTTCGCGGTGATGAACCGGCCGCTGCCGCCGCCGCGATTGTGGCTGCTCGACCGCTTGAGCGACGCCGGGCGACTATAGATTTCCTGGGATACCCTATCGAAAATGTGTGGAATGGCCGGCTGGCGCACAGACGCCGCCGCTGTCATGTTCCGGACATAGAAATCCGAGGGACTGGCCATGCTGTTTCGCGCTCCGGAATCCCACTCCCGGTCCTTCGTCAAGGCGGTGAGCTGGCGGCTGCTGGGCAGTATCGACACCTTCATCATCAGCTTCATCGTCACCCGCAGCTTCGTGTTCGCCGGCTCCATCGCCTCGGTGGAGACGGTGACCAAAATCATCCTCTTCTACGGTCATGAGCGACTGTGGGCCCTGGTTCCGTGGGGCCGCGCCGACAAGGTGGTCGAGGCCAAGGCCGAGCCGGAGGTCGTCGGCGCCGCCGCCCCCGCGGTCACCGCTCAGGCGGCCTGAAAATCCGTCATCGGCTTAGGCCGCGCTAACGCATCGTCGCGCCGAGCGAGTTGATCTGGACGCCCGGCCAGAGTCGCAGTCTAACCGGGCCCAATGACCAAGCACACCACGCCGCCCGATGATGGCGATCGCATCGTCGACGAGCCCCTCAGCGAGGCCCTGTCGCGGCGCTACCTCGCCTACGCCCTGTCCACCATCACCAGCCGCGCCCTGCCGGACGTGCGCGACGGGCTCAAGCCCGTGCACCGGCGGCTGCTGTTCGCCATGCGCCAGCTGCGCCTGGATCCGGAGACCACCGCCAAGAAGTGCGCCCGGGTCGTGGGCGACGTCATCGGCAAGTATCACCCCCACGGGGACACCGCCGTCTACGACGCCCTGGTGCGCCTGGCGCAGGACTTCGCCCAGCGCTACCGCCTGGTCGACGGCCAGGGCAACTTCGGCAACATCGACGGCGATAACGCCGCGGCCATGCGATACACCGAGTGCCGCTTGACCGAGGCCGCGGCCCTGTTGCTGGACGGCATCGACGAGGACGCGGTCGACTTCCGCGAAACCTACGACGGGGAGGAGAGCGAGCCCGTCGTGCTTCCGGCTGGCTTCCCCAACCTGCTGGCCAACGGCTCGTCGGGCATTGCGGTGGGCATGGCCACCTCCATCCCGCCGCACAACGCCGCCGAACTGATCGACGCCTGCCTGCTGCTGCTGGACAAACCGGACTCCACCACCGCCGACCTGATGCAGTTCGTGCGCGGGCCGGACTTTCCCACCGGCGGGGTGATCGTCGAGCCGGCCGCCTCCCTGCTGGAGACCTATGCAACCGGCCGTGGCGGGGTGCGCCTGCGCGCCACCTGGACCGAGGAACAGCTGCCCCGGGGCGGCTACCGGATCGTCATCACCGAGATCCCCTACCAGGTGAAGAAGGCCGACCTGATCGAACAGCTCGCCGAGTTGATCGAGAACAAGAAGGCCGCCCTGCTGGGCGATGTGCGCGACGAGTCCGCCGAGGACGTGCGGGTGATCATCGAGCCCAAGGTGCGGACCATCCCGGCCGAGGCCCTGATGGAGAGCCTTTTCCGGCTCTCGGCCCTGGAGACCCGCTTTCCGGTCAATATGAACGTCCTGGACGCCCGCGGGGCGCCGGGGGTCATGGGGCTGAAGACGGCGCTGCTGGCCTTCCTCGACCACCGGCGCGAGGTGCTGGTGCGCCGCGCACGATTCCGCCTGGGCAAGATCGAGGCTCGGCTACACATCCTCGACGGCCTGCTGATCGCCTATCTCAACCTCGACGAGGTGATCCGCATCGTCCGCTACGAGGACGAGCCCAAGGCCAAGCTGATCGCCGCCTTCGCCCTTTCGGACCTGCAGGCCGACGCGATCCTCAACACCCGCCTGCGCCAGCTGGCCAGGCTGGAGGAGATGGAGATCCGCCGCGAACACGCCGAGCTGGCGGAGGAACGCGACGGCCTCAACGCCCTGCTGGCCTCAGACAAGCAGCAGTGGAAGCTGGTCGCAACCGGCCTACGCGCCGTGCGCAAGGTGCTGGGCCCCGACACCGCGGTCGGCGCCCGCCGCTCGGTCTTCGCCGACGCCCCCCTGGTGGACGCCTCCAGCGCCCTCGAGGCCATGGTCACCCGCGAGCCGATCACGGTGATCCTTTCCGACCGCGGCTGGATCCGCGCCGCCCGCGGCCGGGTGGAGGATCCCTCGGAGCTGAAGTTCAAGGAGGGCGACAAGCTCGGCTTCCTGATCGCCTGCGAGACCACCGACAAGCTGGTGATCTTCGCCTCCGACGGCCGCTTCTTCACCCTGGCCTGCGACAAGCTCCCCTCGGCGAGGGGCCACGGCGAGCCGGTGCGGCTGATGCTGGACCTGGACGACAAGGTCGGCATCCTCGACGTCTTCGCCTTCAAGGCCGGCCGCAAGCGGGTGATCGCCTCCAAGGGCGGCTACGGCTTCCTGCTCCCCGAGGAGGAGACCCTGTCGCAACGGCGGGCCGGCAAGCAGGTGCTGAACGTCGACGGGGGCGCGGCCCTGATCTCCCAGGAAGCCGCCGGCGACCACCTGGCGGTGATCGGCGACAACGGCAAGATCCTGATCTTCCGCCTGGACGAACTCCCCGAAATGCCCCGCGGCAAGGGCGTCAAGCTGCAGACCTACCGCGAAGGCGCCCTGCGCGACGCCGTGGTGTTCAAGGCCGAGGACGGCGCGACCTGGGTCGACAGCGCCGGCCGCACGCGGGTGTGGGCGGAGTGGCGGGAGTGGCTGGGCAAGCGGGCCTCGGCGGGCCGGCTGGCGCCGAAGGGGTTCCCGACAAGCAAGCGGTTTCGGCCGAAATAGGGCGCTATTTCCCCTCGACGTATTGGCGGGAAATCGTCACCCTGAACTCGAATGAAATGGCGACGCCCGAAGCGGCGCGCACCTGGGGTCCGAGGGGAATGATGAACCAATATTTCATGGCGCTGGCCGGCGCCCTGCTGGCGTTCGGCGTGGATGGAGCGGCGCAGGCCGCGCCGGTCACCACCACAGCGCTGCCCAGCGCCCCTCCCGCCGCCGAGGGCTTCTCCCCCGAGGGCCTCAAAAAGCTCCACACCGCCATGCACGCCGTTGTCGACGCCAAGGCCCTGGCTGGGATGACGACGATGGTTCTCCGCCACGGCAAGGTCGTCGATTTCGACGCCTATGGGGTGCAGAGCCTGGCCACCGGCGTTCCGATGAAGGCGGACACGATCTTCCGCATCTATTCCCAGTCCAAGCCGATCACCGGCGTGGCCATGATGATCCTCTACCAGGAGGGCCGCTGGAAGCTGGATGATCCGGTCAGCAAATTCATTCCCGAGTTCGCCCACCTGAAGGTGTTCAAGGGGTTGGACGCCAAGGGCCAGCCGATCGTTGAGGACGCCAAGCGCTCGCCGACGATGCGCGAGCTGATGACCCACACCGCCGGCTTCGGCTACGGCCTGTCCAAGGACCATTGGGTCGATCGGCAGTACCAGGTGCAGAAGGTGCTGGAGTCCGACGGCCTCAAGGCGATGATCGACAAGGTCGCCGCCATCCCGCTGATCACCCAGCCCGGCACCGAGTGGCGCTATTCCGTCGCCGCCGACATCCAGGGCTATCTCGTCGAGAAGCTGTCCGGTCAGCCGTTTGGCGCCTTCCTCCGCCAGCGGATATTCACGCCCCTGGACATGACCGACACCGGCTTCATGGTCCCGGCCGACAAGCTGGCGCGCCTGGCGACCAGCTACGGCGTGGGTCCGACCGGTCAGCTCGGCGACGCCTCGCCCTATATCGACGATCTGAGCCATCCGCCGCATATGGAATCCGGCGGCGGCGGCCTGGTCTCCACCGCCGGCGACTATGCGCGCTTCTCGCAGATGCTGCTGAACGGGGGCGAACTGGAGGGCGTTTGCATCCTGAAGCCGGAGACGGTGCGGCTGATGCGCACCAACCAACTCCCCGCTGACCTGCGGGTGGACTCCAACGGCTCAGGCAAGTCGACCTTCAATGACGCGATCGGCTTTGGCCTGGATTTCATGATCATCACCGATCCGGCGAAGGCGCACGCTTCGGCGGGCAAGGGCACGTTCAGCTGGGGCGGAGCGGCCGGGACCTGGTTCTGGATCGATCCGGAGAAGGACGTGATCTTCCTGGGCATGATCCAGCGGTTCGGGGCGACCGGCCTGATGCTGAGCGAACAGAGCTCGCAGCTGACCTATTCGGCGCTGATCCACCCCGAGAAGTAGCCATGCCGCGGCCGTGAAATGGTCACTGGCGCGGCGAGGCGGCCCGACCTATCTAGGCGCTGAACAACCAAAGGGAATCCCTGGATGATTCTCATCGCCATCATCGCCGTCGTCGTAGTCCTGGGCGTGCTCCTGGCCGGGACCTACAATCGCCTGGTCGGCCTGCGCCAGAACACCAACCGCGCCTTTGCGGACATCGACGTGCAGCTGAAGCAGCGCTCGGACCTGATCCCCAACCTGGTGGAGACGGTGAAGGGCTACGCCAGCCATGAGGCGCGCACCCTTGAGGCCGTGGTCGCCGCCCGCAACGCCGCCACCACCGCGACCACCATCGACGACAAGGTGCAGGCGGAAAACGCCGTCTCCGGCGCCCTGGGGCGGCTGATGGCCCTGTCGGAATCCTATCCGGATCTGAAGGCCAACACAGGCTTCATCCAGCTGCAGGGCGAACTGGGCGACATCGAGAACAAGCTGGCGGCGGCGCGGCGGTTCTTCAACAATTCGGTCGGCGAGTACAACGCCTCGACCCAGCAGTTTCCGGCGGTGCTGATGGCCGGCGCCATGGGCTTCCAACCCAGGCTGTTCTTCGACCTGGGGCCGGACCGGGCCACCTTCGAGAGCGCGCCCGCGGTGAAGTTCTAGGCGAGGGCCGTCCCCGTGCAGGCCGTCGGCCTACAGACCTACATCTGGAACAACAACCTGCGTTCGGCGGTGCTGCTGGCGGGGTTCCCGGTCCTGCTCACCCTGCTGCTGTTCGCCGTCGAGCTCGTGCTGATGGGCTCGGGCTTTGTGCGGATCCCTGACGACCTCTCCGCCAGCGGCGCCTTCGGCTATGCGCTGCAGCTGACGATCCAGAGCCTGCCCCTGGCCATCGGCGTGGCCGTGATCTGGTTCGTGATCGCCTATTTCGGCAACACCGCGATCATCGACTTGGTCACCGGCGCCAGGGTCATCGAGCGCAAGGACAATCCCGAGCTCTACAACCTCCTGGAAAACCTCTGCATCTCCCGGGGCCTGAAGACGCCGACCCTGCGGCTGATCGAGGATCCCGACCTCAACGCCTTCGCCAGCGGGGTGCACGAGGGCCAGTTCTCCATCACCGTCACCCGCGGGCTGCTGGACGAGCTGGATCGTGACGAGCTTGAGGCGGTGCTGGGCCACGAGCTGACCCACATCATCAACCGCGATGTGCGCACCATGATCATCGCCGCGGTGTTCGCCGGCATCATCAGCCTGGTCGCCCAGGTGATCGCGCGGATGCTGTGGTTCCGCGGCGGCGACCGGGACGATCGGCGGAACGGCGGCATGCTGGTGCTGGTCGGCTTCGCCGCGGCGGCGGTGGCCGGGGTGCTCGCCGTGGTGATCCGGATGGCCATCTCCCGGCAGCGGGAGTTCATCGCCGACGCGGGCTCGGTGGAGCTGACCAAGAACCCCGACGCAATGATCTCCGCCCTGCAGAAGGTCTCCGGCCGCGCGCACCTGGATGCGCCGGAGGAGGTGAGGGGGCTGTTTCTGGAGAACCAGGAGGAGGGAATCTGGGGCCTCTTCGCCACTCACCCGCCGGTGGAGGCGCGCATCGAGGCGCTAGTGAAGTTCGCGGGCGGGCGGGTGGTGGAGCGGCCGGCGGCTCCAGCGCCAATGGCGGCCCCTGTGGTCGCCCCGCTGCCGCCTGCCGGCAATTCCGGCCCTTGGGGCGACCGTCCCTCTGACGCCGGTTCCGCGAGCGGTCCGTGGAGCGCCCCGCCGGCCAAAGGGCCGTGGGAGTAGGAACGAGGGGCCTTCTCCCCTTGCGGGAGAAGGTGGCGCGCAGCGCCGGATGAGGGGGCGCACCGGCCGCGCAACCGCGTCTTCGATCCCTCAGCGGTTGGTTCACGTCAAAGAAAGACTATTCGCCATGATGGCGCGCGGCGCGCTCGCTTCGGTGGGCTTGATAAGCGCGCCGGATGGGCCGGTGCGACCCCGTCCGCCTTCGGCGGCCACCTTCTCCCGCAAGGGGAGAAGGCCTTTGGAAGCGGCGCCCCCCTCTCAGTGCGCTTTCAATCAATCGCCCCGTTCACCCGGTCCCGCTGCGCCATCAGCACCCACCCCCCTGGCCGCAGCACCTCAACCGGGTTGAAGCGGGCCTTGTAGTCCATCTTCGGACTGCCCTGCACCCAGTAACCCAGGTAGACGTAAGGCAGCCCCGCCGTCTGGGCCTGGACCACGTGGTCCAGGATGATGAACGAGCCCAGGCTCGCCTTCACCAGGGCCGGGTCATAGAAGCTGTAGACCAGCGACAGTCCGTCGGTGAGCACGTCGACCAGCACGCAGGCGACCAGATCCCCCGGGCCGCGGTCGGCGGAGGCGGTGCGGTATTCGATCAGATGGGTGCGGGCGGCGGTATCCTCGACCATGGCCACATAGTCGGGCCAGGTCATGTCAGCCATGCCGCCCTCGGCGTGGCGGGTCAGCAGGTAGCGCCGCAGGAGCTCGAACTGCTCCATGGTCGCCTCGGCCTCCACCAGATAGCGGGTGAGGCCGGTGTTGCGGGCCAGGATGCGCCGCTCGGACCGCGAAAATGGATAGTCGGTAACGGGAATCCGCGCGGAGACGCACGAATCACATCCGTCGCAGGCGGGGCGATAGGCGATGTTCTGCGAACGGCGAAAGCCGATCTGGGTCAGCGCGTCGTTGATCGAGGCGCCCTCGGACAAGGGGAGGTGAGCGAACACCTTTCGTTCCTCCCGGCCGGGCAGGTAGGGGCACGGCGACGACGCCGTGAGAAAAAACCGCAACTGCCGTGTCGCGAAATGGTGGGTCACCGACGCGTTCGCCCTCAACTGTCTTGACGCCGATTAGGGCAAAGACCGGGCCCCGCCGCAAGAGCCTCAACGTCGCGGGTTGCGCGCGGCCCGCTACGGCTGATGGTCGGGGGGCAGGACCGGCTTTTCATGCAGCAGAATGATCGCGATGCGCCGGTTGCCGGGCAGGGTGGGATCATCCGGGAACAGCGGATCCGACGCGGCCTTGCCGGAGACCTGATAGATTCGGTCGGCGTCGATGCCGGCCTCCTGCATGATCTGGCGCGAAGAGTCGGCGCGGCCCGATGACAGCTGCCAGTCCGCCGCGGCCTTGCTGCCGTCGGAATTGGCGCTGGTGTGGCCGGCGATGGTGATCCGGTTGGGCAGCTTGGCGGCGATCTTGGCGACGGCGCGCAGCAGCACCTTGGCTCGGTCGTTGGGGTGGGTGGAGCCGGGATCGAACATCGAGCGGCCCTCCTGGTCGACCAGCTGGATGCGCAGGCCTTCGGGGGTCTTGTCGATCAGCACCTGCTTGGACAGCTCGGCCAGCTCCGGCATCGATTGCATGGCCTGGCGCAGGGACTGGGCGGCGCTCTCGAAATCGCTTTCCTCCCGCTTGGCCAGGGCCTCCTTCAGCGCCGCCTCGCTGGCGCTGCTCAGATCCTGACCGCCGGCGGACTTGCTGCTCTGGCCGGTGTCCTTGGGGGGGGTGGGCGGCGCCTCGGGGGCCAGCTGCTCGATGGCGGCGGCCGAGCCGTTGCTCTTGACCCCCGCGTCGCCCAGGGCGGTGCCGGACAGGATGCCGCCGGAGCCGGAGGTGGACTGGGACACGCTGGCCGGGGCGAAATAGTCGGCGATGCCGCGCTTCTGCTGCGGGCTGGTGGTGTTGATCAGCCACATCAGCAGGAAGAAGGCCATCATCGCGGTCACGAAGTCCGCGTAAGCGACCTTCCAGGCGCCGCCGTGATGGCCGCCGTGCCCAACAACTTTCTTGATCACAATAATGGGTTGCGTCTTCGTTGTCATCGCTCCCCTTCTTCTCCCCTGTGAGCGGGCTCTATGCCGCCGCCGCCGGTTCCGCAGCCTCTACCTTGTTCTTGCAGCTCTTCTCCATCTCGTCAAAATCGGGCCGCACATACGCGGGAATCGCGCGCCGCCCCATCTCCACGGCGATCATCGGCGCCGACCCCTTCAGAAACGAAAGCAACAGCACGCGCAGAACATGCAGGTACTCGTTGTGCGCGTCCGCCGTCTTGCGCATGTTGGCGGCCAGCGGCCCCACCACGCCGTAGCAAAGCAGGATGCCGAGAAACGTCCCCACCAGCGCCGCCGCCACCTTCTGCCCTACCGCTTCTGGCGCGCCGCCGATGGCCTCCATGGTGATC
>PLSW01000287.1 GCA_003165275.1 Caulobacteraceae bacterium | reverse complement strand
CCCTCCAAATCGCTCGAATGTTCCCAATTTGTACCATCGTCGGGGCGGCTGAGGAAGATGCGTAATCAGGAATAGTTATGACCAGGAGCGCCAAATGCCGAAAACCGAAATCGAAGACGCCGACTTCCCGCCGCTTGAGCCAGGAGATGAACCCGTCGCGGTGACTGATCCCACCTTCATTGGCGAATGCCTCGGCGCGCTCAATGAGGTGAGCGCAGTTGGGCCAGTTCAGACCGACGCCTCCCGTCTGACCAGAAACGAGGTCTGGGGGCTGGTCTACCGTGCCGATTTCGTCATCGGCGGGACCCCGTTCGAAGGTCTGGTTAACCGCTATGTTGGCTGGCGACGACCGGACGGCACGATCGGAACGGTATTGGCCATTGGTCAGGACCTTCCGCCGCTCAACACTAAATAGTCCAGCCAGGCGCCCGATAGGCCGGTAGCCACTCGCTGAGCAAGCACATCGTCACCGGGTATGGCGCCGCCCCCTAAAACCCGCTCGCCTGCGCCACCGGCGGCCGGGTCTTTTCCTGCCGGGTGATCAGGCTGTTGAGGGCGTTCACATAGGCCTTGGCGCTGGCGACCAGGGTGTCGGTGTCGGCGGCGAGGCCGGTGGCGATGTGGCCGCCGTCCTCCAACCGCACCGAGACCTGGGCCTGGGCGTCGGTGCCCTCGGTGACCGCGTGGACCTGGAAGAGGCGCAGAGCGGCGGTGTGGGGCACGACGAGGCGGATGGCGTTGAACACCGCGTCCACCGGGCCGTCGCCGGTGGCGGTGGCGCTGCGCTCGGCGCCGTCGATGGTGACGGTCAGCTCGGCCTGCTGCGGGCCGTCGGTGCCGGCGACCACGCGCAGGCGCTTGACGCTGATCCGCTCGGCGCCCCGGGCCAGGGCGTCGTCGACCAGGGCGATGATGTCGTCGTCGTAGACGTCCTTCTTCTTGTCGGCCAGTTCCTTGAACCGGGTGAAGGCGTCGTTGAGGGCGTTGGCGCCCAGCTCATAGCCGAAGCCCTTCAGCTTCTCGCGGAAGGCGTGGCGGCCGGAGTGCTTGCCCATGACCAGGTTGGTGCCGCCCTGGCCCACGTCGGTGGGCTGCATGATCTCATAGGTGCCGCGGTCCTTGAGCATGCCGTCCTGGTGGATGCCGCTCTCGTGGGCGAAGGCGTTCTTGCCGACGATGGCCTTGTTGAACTGCACCGGAAAGCCGGTGATGGCCGAGACATAGCGGCTGGCGCGGGTGATCTGCTGGGTGTCGATGCGGGTGTCGAACAGCAGCCGGTCGCCGCGGACCCGCAGGGCCATGACGATCTCCTCCAGGGCGGCGTTGCCGGCCCGCTCGCCCAGGCCGTTGACCGCGCACTCCACCTGCCGGGCGCCGGCCTCGACGGCGGCCAGGCTGTTGGCCACGGCCAGGCCCAGGTCGTTGTGGCAGTGGGCGGAGAAGATCACACCGTCCGCCCCCGGAACATTCTCGATCAGGTCGCGGAAGATCTCGCCGTATTCGGTGGGATAGGAATAGCCCACGGTGTCCGGCACGTTGATGGTGCCAGCCCCGGCGCGGATGGCGGCCTCCACGCAGCGGCGCAGCACGTCGCGCTCGGTGCGGGTGGCGTCCTGGGCCGACCATTCCACGTCGCCGCAGAGATTGCGGGCCAGGGTCACCGAGCCGGTGATCTGCTCGATCACCTCCTCCGGGGTCATACGCAGGATGTGGTCGCGGTGGGAGGGGCTGGTGGAGATGAAGGTGTGGATGCGGCCGCGCTTGGCCGGGCGCACCGCCTCCCCCGCCCGCTCGATGTCGGCGGCGGAGGCGCGGGCGAGGCCGCAGACGGTGGATTCGGTGACGATCTCGGCGACCCTGCGGACGGATTCGAAATCGCCGTTGGAGGCGATGGGGAAGCCCGCCTCGATAACGTCGACCCCCATGTCCTCGAGGATCTTGGCCAGCTCGAGCTTTTCCTCCAGGGACATGGAGGCGCCCGGCGCCTGTTCGCCGTCGCGCATGGTGGTGTCGAAGATGACGACCCGGTCTTTCACCGGAGTCGGCGATACGCCCTCTACGGGGGCGTCATTGGTGTTGGCGGTCATGGGTGAGGCTCGTGCGTTGGAAGTCTGATGGGGCGGCGGGTTGGTCGTCTTCCCCTGCACGCCCGGCCGCGACGCTGCGCGGCCCCTAGAGCGTCCAGGGGCTGATAAGGCTAAGCAGAAGAAGGCTTTGCGCGCGATCCACGGGGGTTGGGATACACAAATGGGGGGAGTTGCGCAAGCTTGTTGCGTGGGATCACCCCCAACCAACACTTGCCGCAAGAACCGACCCTCCGGCCAAACTCCGGCATAGGTCTTCTCCCCTTGGGGGAGAAGACCATTCCCGAAGGGCCGGATGAGGGGTCGCGCCGGCGGCTGAGCTGCGGTGTCGGCATCGCGCGGATGGGCCGGCGCGCCCCCTCATCCGGCCGCCTTTGGCGGCCACCTTCTCCCCCAAGGGGAGAAGGCCTCCGGACTCGTTGCGCCCTCGCCCCCGCCCGCGTAAACAGCCCAGGTTCCGCACACCCTGGAGGGCCTTTCCGATGTTCGCCGAGTCCGCCGCCCTGCGCCGTATCAAGCCCTCCGCCACCCTGGCCGCCGACGCCAAGGCGCGCGAGCTGCGGGCGGCCGGGCGCAACATCATCTCCCTCGCCGCCGGGGAGCCGGACTTCGACACCCCGGAGAACATCAAGGAGGCCGGGATCAAGGCCATCCGCGACGGCAAGACCAAGTACACCAACGTCGACGGGGTGCCGGAGCTGAAGGCCGCCATCTGCGCCAAGTTCGAGCGCGAGAACGGGCTCTCCTACAAGCCGACCCAGGTGAACGTCTCCCCCGGTGGCAAGCCGGTGATCTACAACGCCATGGTCGCCAGCCTGAACCCCGGCGACGAGGTGATCATCCCGGCGCCCTATTGGGTCAGCTATCCCGACATGGTGCTGCTGGCCGGCGGCGAGCCGGTGCGGGTGCTGACCACCGCCGAGGACGGCTTCAAGGTGAGCCCCGCGGCGCTGGAGGCGGCGATCACCCCGCGCACCAAGTGGATCATCCTCAACTCCCCGTCCAACCCCTCGGGCGCGGCCTACACCAAGGCTGAGCTGCGCGGCCTGGCCGATGTGCTGCTGCGCCATCCGCAGGTGTGGATCCTGACCGACGACATGTACGAGCACCTGATCTTCGGCGATTTCGAATACTGGACCATCGCCCAGGTGGAGCCGGGCCTCTATGACCGCACCCTGACCATGAACGGGGTCTCCAAGGCCTATGCCATGACCGGCTGGCGGATCGGCTACGCCGCCGGCCCCGAGGCCCTGATCCGGGCCATGGCCAAGGTGATGAGCCAGTCGACCTCCAACCCCTCGTCGATCTCCCAGTGGGCGGCGGTGGAGGCCCTGAACGGCACCCAGGCCTTCATCAAGCCCAACGCCAAGCTGTTCGAGGGCCGCCGCGACCTGGTGGTCTCGATGCTGAACCAGGCCGCCGGGCTGAAGTGCCCGACGCCGGAAGGCGCCTTCTACGTCTATCCGTCCTGCGCCGGCCTGATCGGCAAGACGGCGCCCAGCGGCAAGGTGATCGCCTCCGACGCCGATTTCGCCACCGAACTGCTGGACGCCGAGGGGGTGGCGGTGGTGCACGGGGAAGCGTTCGGGTTATCTCCGTTTTTCCGGATTTCCTACGCGACGGCCAATGCGGTGCTGGAGGATGCGTGCACGCGCATCCAGCGGTTCTGCGGCGGGTTGAAGTAGGGGGTCAGGAACACCTCTCCCGAAGGGAGAGGTGTTTCCGCGTTAAGCCGGCCGACTGACCGAGAAGTCGGCCAGGGCCTCCAGCGATCGGCGCCACTCGTTGTCCGGGAAACCCGCCAGGGCGGCCTTGGCGGTCTCGGCGTAGTCGGAGCCGAGGTCGAGGGTGGCCTGCAAGGCGCCGGTGCCGACGATGATCTCGCGGGCGCGGCGGAAGTCGGCTTCAGTCTGGTCCAGGCGGCCGATGGCCCGCTCCCAGAATTCGGCCTCGCGAGGGCCGGAGCGGGCGATGGCCAGGAGCAGGGGCAAGGTGGCCTTGCCTTCGCGGAAGTCGTCGCCGGCGTTCTTGCCAAGGGTCTCGGCGACCCCGGAATAGTCGAGGGCGTCGTCGGCCAGCTGGAAGGCGAGGCCGAGGTTCAGGCCGTAGGTGCGCAGGGCGGCGATCTGCGACTCGGGCGCCCCGGCGGACACCGCCCCGGCCTCGGCGGAGGCGGCGAACAGCTCGGCGGTCTTGGCGCGGATGATTTCCAGATAGGTGTGCTGGTCCAGGTTCAGGTCGTGGGCGCGGGTGAGCTGCAGCACCTCGCCCTCGGCGATGACGCTGGAGGCCTTGGCCAGGATCGCCAGGGACCGCAGGGAGCCGGTCTCGACCATCAGCTCGAAGGAGCGGGCGAACAGGAAGTCGCCGACCAGCACGCTGGAGGCGCCGCCCCAGATCAGGTGCGCGGCGACCTTGCCCCGCCGCAGCTGCGACCCATCGACGACATCGTCGTGAAGAAGCGTGGCGGTGTGGATGAACTCCACCGCCGCGGCGAGCTTGAGGCAGGCGTCGTCGGTCCCGCCGGCGAGGCGGGCGGCCGCCACGGTGAGCAGGGGGCGCAGGCGCTTGCCCCCGGCGGCGATGAGATGCTCGGCGAGGGCCGGGATCACCGGCACCGGGCTGTCGAGGCGGGCGGTGATCAGGGCGTCCACCCCGCCCATGTCCGCGGCGGCGAGGCGCACGAGGGCGTCCACCGATCCTTTGGGGGCTTTGATGGGGGCCGTGGCGACGTCCAAGACTTCCAGCTCCTGCTCGCCCCGCCAGCCCTACGCTAAGGCCGGCGCTGCGTTGGTCATCGCCCTGCGGTGGCCGTTGCAGGCGACAATGGGGAGGGGATAGGTCAGGGTCAAGCACAGCACAAGGCGCAAGGCGCGGGGTGTGATGGAGCAGGCACAGTTGCAGGTCACTGAAGACCGGGTTCTGGGCGGCCGCGTGGCCCTGCGCCAGCCGAAAACCGGCTACCGGGCGGGGCTCGACGCGGCCCTGCTGGCGGCGGCCTGCGACGCTGGCGCCGGCGCGCGGGTGATCGAGGCCGGCTGCGGCGTGGGCGGCGCCCTGTTGGCGGCGGCGGCGCGAACGCCGCAGGCCAGCTTCACGGGAATCGAGCGGGACACGGACGCCGCCGCCCTCGCGCGCGTAAATGTCGCACTGAACGGTATGGAGGGGCGCGTCGAGATCCTCGGCGGCGACGTGGCGGCGGGGTTCCGCGCCCTGGGCCTCGCGCCCTTCGACGCCGCCCTCGGCAATCCGCCGTTCTTCGACGACGCCAGCGCCCTGCGCGGCCCTAGTCCGGAGCGCAGGGGCGCCTATATCGCCGACGACGGCCTGGAGGCCTGGATCGGGTTCCTTGTGAAGGCCGTCGTCGAGGGGGGGACGATCACGCTGATCCACCGGGCCGATCGCCTGGCCGACATCCTGGCGCTGCTCGCGCCCAAGGCCGGATCCTTCCACATCCGGCCGATCCAGCCCTTCGCCGACACCCCGGCCAAGCGGGTGATGGTGCGCGCGATCAAGACCGGCAAGGCGCCGCTGGTGCTGCTGCCGGCGCTGGTGCTGCATGAGCGGGAGGGGGGCAAGCATGCCGCGCCCGTCGAGGCGATCCTGCGCGGGGACGCCGCGCTAGGCTGGGCGTGACGGCGCCTCAGGCGGCGTGGCGGCGGCTACGAGCCACGGCCTGCCCGCCCTCAGGCTCGTCGAGGCTGAATCGCGACACCAGGCGGGACAGCTCGACCGCCTCGCCCTTCAGGCTGTGGGTCGCCGCGGAGGACTGCTCCACCATGGCGGCGTTCTGCTGGACGATCTGGTCCATCTGGTTCACCGACGTATTGATGTCGGCCAGGGCCGTGGCCTGTTCCTGGGCCGAGGCGGCGATTTCGTCGACCAGGGCGGCCGTTTCGGTGATCTTGCCGACGATCGACTGCAGCGCCGTTCCTGTCTGGCCCACGAGGCTGACGCCCTGGGCCACGTGCTTGGACGACTCTGAAATCAGCCCCTTGATCTCCCTGGCCGCGTCGGCTGACCGCTGGGCCAGGGCGCGGACTTCCTGGGCGACGACGGCGAAGCCGCGGCCCGACTCCCCGGCCCTGGCCGCCTCCACGCCAGCGTTCAGGGCCAGGAGGTTGGTCTGCAAGGCGATCTCGTCCATGACCCCGATGATCTGGGTGATCTGCCGCGCGGACTTTTCGATCTCGCCCATCGCCTGCACGGCGCCGGACACCACCTCGCCCGACCGCTGCGCCTCGCTCTTGGCGGCGGTGACCGCCTGGCTCGCGCCATTGGCGCCCGATGCGGTCCGGCGCACGGTCGCGGTAATCTGGTCGAGGGCCGCCGCGGTCTCCTCCAGGCTCGCCGCCTGATTTTCGGTCCGCCGGGACAGGTCGTCCGCAGCGTGGGCGAGTTCTTCGGCGCCGGTGGAGATGCCCCGGGTGCACCGGCTCACCTGCGCCAGTGCGCCCGCAAGCCGCTCGACGGCGGTGTTGAAGTCGACCTTGAGCTGGGCGTAGTCGGCGGACACCGCACCGTCGACCTTGGCCGTCAGATCCCCGTCGGCAAGCTTGGCCAGGGCCCGGCTGAGGCTCTCGACCACCGCCGACTGGGCTTCACCGGCCTTGCGGAAGGCCGCCTCGGTCTCCGAAAGCCGATGTTCGGAAACCTCGTGCTGACGTGCGGCCTGCCCCTGCAGCCGATTGCGCTCGGCAAGGCTGTCCTTGAACACGGCCAGGGCGGCGGCGATGCGGCCAGTTTCGTTGCGGTCGCTCAGGAAGGGCGTTTCGACATTGATGTCATTGGCCGCCAGGCGTTCCATCACGGCGACCTGGGCCGCGATCCGCCGCGAAAGGCCGCGGGCGATCGCGCTCGCCAGCATGCCTGCGGCGATGAGGGCGGCTAGGCAGATCCCGAGATCGATCTCCAGCGCGTGGGTCAGCGTCGATTTTCGCAGCGCCAGCAGCCGTTTCAGCTCGACCGAGGCGGCGCCCCAGGCGGAGTCGACGGCGGCGTGCAGCGCCGCCTGGGCGGTGGCGGTGTCCGTCGCCGGCGCGTCCTCGGCGGCCCGGCCTTGGGCCGTCAGCGCGGCGATCACCGATTTCAGCTTCGCCGTCGGCGCCTCGAGGGCCGTCTTGGTGAGGCCGGCGTGGTTGTCCTTTATCGCGGCGCTGAGCGATCCATCGGCGCCGTCGGCGGCCTCGCCGAGCTTGCTGAGGGCCACCGCCACGTCGGCGCGGCGATCGGCGCTGGTCTCGGCCAGGGCGGCGCTCAGACCATCGGCCGCGACCAGGATGGCGGGCAGGCGCACGGTGACGGCGTCCTGGGTGTAGAAGCTGTCGAGATCCGGGTCGAGGGTCAGGTTGGAGCCGTCGGCGACCGCGCCGATCAGGGCCGCGCCGGTAACCAGCCGGTCCCCCCGGCTGGTCGCGCGGCGGAAGGCCGCCGCCGGGTTCGCGACGCCGAAACTCGCGTCGGCGCTCGCATCGCCAGCATCCTGGCCGCCAACGCCCGCGGCTCCCGTGGCGACCTTCGGCCAGAGCGTCTGCAGATAGGCGTTTCCGTCGAGTTCCTTGCCGGCGAAGGCGATGTCCTTCCAGCTCTGCTGGGTGAACAGAAACACCCCCAACACAACCGGGGCGCAGAAGAGAAGACACAGCACTGCAAGTCGAGCCGGGATCGACATCCGTGCATTGATCAGCTCAAACAAAGCAACCCCCCACCACTTCGACGCGAAAATATTGCGGGCGCGCGTCGCGACTTGGCCCGCCCGCTCACTCAATTCAAGATCGCAGCAAAGCCATCGATCGTGCAAAAATTGAACGATCTTCGGTTATCGCAGTGAGACTTGGCGGACCAAAACTTGTGAAAATCTTATCGGCCCGTTGGCTTTCTAAACATCTAACGCTGGCTGCGAATATTTTCAGCAAGCGACTGCTCGATGACTTACGGGAACGCAAGTTTGCTATCCGAGGGTCTGATCCTGAGCCGCTCCACGGCGCCGCTCGGCCACGTGGCAGAGGACGCCAGCTGGGTCGACGGTAGAGGCGATACGCAGGCGCCAGGGCTGCATCGCCTGGGCGCGGGGCGCCGGCGCGCCGAACGACGCGGCCGAATCAAGAGTGGTGATGTGCGCCCATCAAGCGGCGAGATCGTCGACCATCAGCTGCGTCATGAAGCCGCCAGCCCAGCCTTTTCGGTGCGCACCGAACCGCCGGCGTCATTCGACATCAGCAAGATATTGCGGCCGACGCGGCTACGGCGTGACGCCAGCGTTCAGCCTCGGCTGGCTACTGCGGCCCGCCGGCGGGCGTAAAGTCCTGGTCGACAAACTTTGAGCTTTCGTCCGGCGACGGCACGATGATCCTGATTTCAGGATGGCTCGCGGCGGCATGACAGGCCGAGCAGGCGGCGGTCAACTGATGGAAGGCCGCGTTGAACGCCGCCGCGTCCCTGGCCTTGACCGCCCCGTCCAGGGCGTTGAACCCCGGGTACAAAGTGACCACCATCGATCCGATCGGCACCCCCCGCCAGGCCGGGGCGAAGGTCTGCACATCGTCGACGGTCTCGCGCAGCTCCTTGAGTTCGTAGGCCGCCAGCGGCCAGTTCTGCGATCGGCCAGCGAGCCAGAGCTTGGTATGGTGAACCTGCATGGATGCGTTCATCAGATCGCCAAGGCCTGGCAAATAACCTTTGCCCTGACCGGAATCAGCGTGTCCGGGGCCCGCGTTGAGATTGATCGCCACGCCGCCGGCGAACGCCATCGCAAGAACCGCCGTCGCCGCTACCAGCCGCCGCATATTGCGCATCGCCGTCACGCCTCCCGCGCCAACCGCCGGTATCTGGCGACCGGGCGCGAATGGCTCGCCCAACTGGAAGCACAAACGACGCCCGCGGCATTGATCAAGGTCAATTCGGCGCCGGCGTCGCCGCAGCAGGCGGTCGGCGGCGGTCAAGGCCGTTGGTCGGCTATTCGGTGCGCGGAAGTTCGCGGATTTCCACCGTTCCGCCGGCCTCGAACACCGGGTTGCCGGCGAGGAGCGCCCGCGCCGCGTCGAAGTTGCCGGCGGTGATCCGCAGGTACCCCCCGAGCTAGGCGGTGATCGCCGGCGCCGGCCCGGCCTTGCGCACGCAGGCGCCCGGGCCGATGGCGCTGCCGCCCTCAAAAACGGGCCGCCGCCTGCAGTCCGGCGATATACGGGCCCCAGGCCTCGATGTTCACGGGAGCGGCGGCGTCATTGTACATCAGCAGAATGTAGTGGGTCATAGGCGGCTCCCGGTTGGCGGCGGCGTTCAGCGGCGGCTGGAGATCTGGAACGGGTTTCCGTCGGGGTCCTTGCAGTCGCACATGTCGAAACTGCCGGCGGACTTGACCGGTCCGGCCTGGGCGAGACCGCGCTTCACCAGGGCGGCGCGGGCCTGGGCGACGTCGGCGGTGAAGAAGGCGAGCTTGGGCGGGCGGCTCCCCACCCTTGACGGGCCGGCGTGCAGGGCGAGGCCGCAGCCGCCCGCGGCGAAGTCCACCCAGCCGTCTTCCTGGCCGACCACATCAAGCCCGAGGACGTCCCGATAGAAGGCGGTCATCTCGGCGAGCCGGGACGTGAACAGGATCACGCGGCGCAGTTCAAACGACATCGGCCCCGACCTCGCTAGCGGTTCACGCCACGAGATCAGGGCCGATTTTTTTCCGCAAGCGGTTTGGCGAAGGGCCTAGTTCTTGGCCTTGTCCACCAGGGCGTTCTTGCTGATCCAGGGCATCATGGCGCGCAGGCGGCCACCCACCTCCTCGATGGGATGTTCGGCGGCGCGCCGGCGGGTGGCCTTGAAGCTGGGCTGGCCGGCGGCGCATTCCAGCATCCAGTCGCGCACGAAGCGGCCGGCCTGGATGTCCTCCAGGATGCGCTTCATCTCCGCCTTGGTTTCGGCGGTGACGACGCGGGGGCCGGAGACGTACTGGCCGAACTCGGCGGTGTTGGAGACCGAATAGTCCATGTTGGCGATGCCGCCTTCNNGCGCGTAGCCGGCCTCGACCAGGGTTTCGAACCCGGCGCGGATCAGCTCCACCAGGCCGCCGCAGAGCACGGCCTGTTCGCCGAAGAGGTCGGTTTCGCATTCCTCGCGGAAGGTGGTCTCGATGACGCCGGAGCGGCCACCGCCGATAGCGGAAGCGTAGGCGAGGCCGAGGTCCAGGGCGGCGCCAGTGGCGTCCTGATGGATGGCGATCAGGCAGGGCACGCCGCCGCCCTTTACATATTCGCCGCGCACCGTGTGGCCGGGGCCCTTGGGGGCGACCATGAAGACGTCGATGGAGGGCTTGGGCTCGATGAGCTTGAAGTGCACCGCCAAGCCGTGGGCGAACAGCAGGGCCGCGCCGTCGCGGATATTGGGGGCGATCTCGGTGTTGTAGATGTCACGCTGCAATTCGTCCGGCGCGAGGATCATCAACAGGTCGGCCCAGGCGGCGGCCTCGGCGACGGTCATCACCTTCAGGCCTTCGCTCTCGGCCTTCTTGGCGGAGGCGGAGCCGGCGCGCAGGGCCACGGCTACCGACTTCACCCCGGAATCGCGAAGGTTCAGCGCATGGGCGTGGCCCTGGCTGCCGTAGCCGACGATGGCCACCTTCTTGTCGAGGATGCGAGCGAGGTCGGCGTCGCGGTCATAATAGACGCGCATGATATTGTCTCCGGGAGGGCTGTAATCCGCGCGCGCGAGCAAGGCCCGCGCGTTTGAAGCGCGCTTTCGACCGTTTTTTTGCGCCCGCGTCAAGGCGGCGCCATACGAAAACCCGGACCTGGAAAGGCCCCCGGGTTGGAATCCCGGGGGCCTCGCCGTCGTTCAGGCCGTCAGATCAGTAGTAGAGGCCGTAGACCGACTCCACGACGACGCCGGTCTCGGTGTCGACCAGCAGGGCGTCGGGCCCGACCCGGACCCATTCATAGCCCCAGGGCGGAACGGGCAGGTCGTAGTCCCAGTAGTCGGTGACGTAGAACTGCGGGCCGAACCAGCCCCAGGGCAGGCGCTCGCCGTAGTTCCAGTGGCGATAGTAGTAGCCGCGCTGGCCGGACCAGCGCTGGCCGCGCCAATCATACCGATGGGCGGGCTGGAATTGGCGCGGATAGGATTGCGCGTCGTAGCGGGGGCGATTGGCGTTGTGACCGCCTTGGCCTTGGCCCTGGCCCTGGCCGCCCTGGCCGTAGCGCGAGCCGCCCTGGCCCTGATAGCCGCCGCCCTGGCCTTGGCCCTGACCGCCTTGCCCATAGCGGGACCCGCCCTGGCCCTGGTAGCCACCCTGGCCCTGACCCTGGCCCTGACCGCCTTGGCCATAGCGGGATCCGCCCTGGCCCTGGGAGCCGCCGCCGTGACCGCCCTGTTGGCCGCCGGCGCCGCCGGGCTGGGGTTGGCCATAGCTGTGATAGTGGCCGGGGCTATAGCCTCCGCCGCCTCCGCCAACCGGGGCCGCGCCCTGGGGCGCGCCGTGCTGGCCCCGGCCGCCGCCTTGCGCGCCGGCCCCACCTCGGGGAGCGCCGCCCTGGGGAGCCGCGCCGCGCGGGGCGCCGCCCTGCTGGCCGCCGCCGTTGTGCTGGCCGCCCTGGCCGCCGCCCCCGTGCTGCTCATCGGCGAACGCGCTCGCGCCCCCCAGCAGCGAGAGCGCCATGGCCGTCGCCAAAAGCCGTTTCATCGTGTTCGACTCCTTGGAACTGTCGTTCGGTTGATACGAAACCGTGTGGATCAACGCGCGAATGTCGGGAGGTCTTGCGCCCATCGCCCGCCGTTAACGATACTGTGACGGTGGCGTGATGAACCAGACTTGAACATACGTCCCCCGACTTTTTCACCCTCCACCGCCTCGCGAGACCTGACAATGGCCGCCATCGCCGCCGACGTGGTCGGCTACTGGACCGCCGCCGGACCCAAGAAGTGGTTCGCCAAGTCCTACGCCTTCGACGACGCGATCCGGTTGCGGTTCGAGCCGGTGCATCTTGCCGCCGCGCGGGGGGAGTACGCCGCCTGGCGCGAAACGCCGGAGGGCTGCCTGGCGCTGCTGCTGCTGCTCGACCAGTTTCCCCGTAACCTCTATCGCGGCTCGGCCCACGCCTTCGCCACCGATCCCCTCGCCCGCGCCATCGCCAGCCGCTGCATCGACGCCGGTTTCGACCAGCAGATCGACGCTCCGCTGCGCCCGTTCTGCTACCTGCCCTTCGAGCATTCCGAGGCGATCGAGGACCAGGATCGCTCGGTGGCCCTGTTCGAGGCCCATGACGCCGCCACAGGGGACATAAGCAGCCTGGAATGGGCGGTGAAGCACCGGGAGATCATCCAGCGGTTCGGCCGCTTCCCGCACCGCAACCCGGCCCTGGGCCGGGAGACGACGGCGGAGGAGCAGGCGTTTCTGGATGAGGGGGGCTTTGCGGGGTGAGGCGCGGGGTCAGGTTGCACGGCCGCCCCTGCGTCCTTCGACACGGTCGCTGCGCGCCCTACTCAGGATGACGACGAGGGGTGGGTTGCAAAACGATACGTCATGCTGAGTAGCGCGCCCTTCGCGCGCGTGTCGAAGCCCGCAGGCCGGCTGAGCCCGCGCCTGTGGAGAACCCCAAGGCGTGATTGGCCTAGACGGTGAATCTCGGCACACTGCCCGACCATGAACGCTGTCGCCCCCATCCGTTCCGCCGCCGAGGCCGACCATCCCGAGCGCCAGTACCTGGCCCTGCTGGCCGAGATCCTGGCCCACGGAGTGGAGCGGTCCGACCGCACCGGAACCGGGTCCTTGAGCGTGTTCGGCCGGCAGATGCGCTTCGACTTGGCCCGGGGCTTTCCCCTGCTGACCACCAAGAAGCTGCACCTGAAGTCGATCATCGTCGAACTGCTGTGGTTCCTGCGTGGCGAGACCAACGTGCGCTGGCTGCAGGAGCGCGGGGTCAGCATCTGGAACGAATGGGCCGACGCCGACGGCGAGCTTGGCCCGGTCTACGGCAAGCAGTGGCGGTCCTGGGCCGCCCCGGACGGGCGGGTGATCGACCAGATCAGCCAGGTGGTGGAGGCGATCAAGACCAACCCCAACAGCCGCCGCCACATCGTCTCGGCCTGGAACCCGGCGGACGTGGAGGACATGGCCCTGCCCCCCTGCCACTGCCTGTTCCAGTTCTTCGTCGCCGACGGCAGGCTCTCCTGCCAGCTCTACCAGCGCTCGGCGGACATGTTCCTGGGCGTGCCGTTCAACATCGCCAGCTACGCCCTGCTGACCCACATGATCGCCCAGGCCACCGGGCTGCAGGTCGGCGAGTTCGTGCACACCCTGGGCGACGCCCACCTTTATCTGAACCACCGCGACCAGGCCGCGCTGCAGCTGACCCGGCAGCCCGGGCCGATGCCGACCCTGGTGATGGCGCCGAAGACCGACCTGTTCGGCTTCGACTACGAGGACTTCAGGCTGGAGGGCTACAAGGCCCAGCCGGCCATTCCCGCGCCGATCGCGGTCTAGGCGTGACCCCCATCCTCACCCTCGGCCCCGTCGCCCGCGCCCGCAACGGGGTGATCGGCCGGGACGGCGGCCTGCCCTGGCGGCTGAAGACCGACCTCGCCCACTTCAAGGCCCTGACCCTGGGCAAGCCGGTGATCATGGGCCGCAAGACCTGGGAGTCCCTGCCCCGCCGCCCCCTGCCCGGGCGCATCAATATCGTGCTGACCCTGGATGGATCCTATGAGGAGCGCGGCGCGGCCAAGGGGGCGCTGGTCTGCGAGCGGTTCGATGAGGCGGTGCAGATCGCGCGGGAGCAGGCCGAGGAGGACGGGGTGGAGGAATTCTGCGTCATCGGCGGCGCGGCGCTGTTCGCCCTCGCCCTGCCCAAGGCCCGGCGCATCTACCTGACCGAGGTGGAGGCCGAGGTGAGCGGCGATGTGACGCTGCCCGCCATCGACGAGAGCCGCTGGACGGAGGTCTCCCGCGAGGCGCATCCTGCGGGCGAGGAGGACGAGTATCCGTTCGTTTTCCGTGTGTTGGAGCGGCGTTAGCGCGGCGCTCCCGGGGGCCAAAACCATGACCATGACCAATTTCGCCAAGTCGATGACCCTGGCCGCCGCTCTGGCGATCGGCCTTGGCCTGCAGGGCTGCATGGTGATCGGCGCGACGACCGCCGTCGCCGGCGCGGCCGCCAAGACCACGATTGGCGTGGCGGGCGCGGCCGTGAACGCAACCGGCCAGGTGATCGGCGCCGCCGGCAACGCCGTCACCGGACACTGAACCCACCGCGATCAGCTGCTACGGCGGGGATGACGCGCTTTGGGGCGTCAAGGCCAATCACCGCGCTTGCGACCATCGCCTTAGCGCTGGCGCCCGGTTCAAACGCGCGTTTATAGTTCGCCCCGAACCGCCCGATCCGAGGCGGCGCAAGGGAGCGTGACGCAATGGACCTGCAACTGGTCGCCGAAGGCCTGCAATTCCCCGAGGGGCCCGTGGCCATGGCCGATGGCTCGATCATCCTGACGGAGATCAAGCGCGGGGTGCTCAGCCGGGTGACGCCCGACGGCAAGGTCAGCGTGTTCGCCGAGGTCGGGGGCGGCCCGAACGGGGCCGCGGTGGGCCCGGACAACGCCCTCTATGTCACCAACAACGGCGCCTCCTTCGAATGGCTGGACCAGGGGGGGCTGACCATCCCCGGGCCGACTCCGCCCAGCCACAGGGGCGGTTCCATCCAAAGGGTGGACCTGGCCACCGGCGCGATCACCACCGTCTATGACGCCTGCGACGGGCGCCGGCTGATCGGCCCCAACGACCTGGTTTTCGACCGGACCGGCGGGATGTGGTTCACCGACCACGGCGCCTCGACGCCGGAAGGCCGGCGCTACGGCGCGCTCTATTACGCGCGGCCCGACGGCTCGAAGATCACCCGCCAGCGCGACCATATCATCTCGCCCAACGGGGTGGGCCTGTCCCCCGACGAAACGGTGGTCTACGCCGCCGACACCCAGCTGGGGCGGCTGTGGGCCTTCGACATCGCCTCGCCGGGCGAACTGGCGCCGCCGCCGGGCTTCGCCCCGGGGCGGGTGATCTGCAACCTGCCGGGCTACCAGCTCCTCGACAGCCTGGCGGTGGAGGCCGGCGGCAAGGTCTGCGTGGCGACCATCATCAACGGCGGGATCACCGCCTTCGACCCGGACGGCTCGACCGAGCACTTCGCGGTTCCGGACCTGGTCACCACCAACATCTGCTTCGGCGGGGCGGACATGCGCGACGCCTGGATCACGGCCTCGTCCACGGGCCGGCTCTACAAGTGCCGCTGGCCGCGGCCGGGGCTGAAGCTGAACTACAACGCCTGAGCGGCAAAACCGCGCAGGGCGGGCGCGGGGGCGATTCCCCGCGCCCCGCATGAGCCCGCCTTGATCTGGCGCAAAGGCGCGGACAGCGGAATCAGCGAGTTTCGACCTCCAAGTTTGCGGAGGCGACATGGCGTTCGACAGTCCCCTGGCCGGAGAAATCTGGTCCGCAAAATATCGCTACGCCCCCGCCGACGGCCTGGGGGACGCCACCATCGAGGAGACCTGGGCGCGGGTCGCGAACGCCGTCGCCGAGGCCGAAGCGCCCAAGGCGCGGATCCGCTGGCGCGAGCAGTTCGGCCGCGCGCTGGCCGACCACCGCTTCCTGCCCGCCGGCCGCATCCTGGCCGGCGCCGGCACCGGGCGGGCGGTGACCCTGTTCAACTGTTTCGTCATGGGGACCCTGCCCGACGACCTGGCGGGGATCTTCGACCACCTGAAGGAGGCCGCGGTCACCCTGCAGCAGGGCGGCGGCGTGGGCATGGACTTCTCGACCCTGCGGCCGTCCGGGGCGCCGGTGAAGGGGGTCGGGGCCGACGCGTCGGGGCCGCTGAGCTTCATGGACGTCTGGGACTCCATGTGCCGCACCATCATGTCCGCCGGCCAGCGGCGGGGCGCGATGATGGGCTGCCTGCGCATCGACCACCCCGATATCGAGGCCTTCATCGACGCCAAGCGCGCGCCGGGACGCCTGCGCAACTTCAACCTCTCGGTCCTGGTCACCGACGACTTCATGCGCGCCCTGGACGCGGACGGGGACTGGCCGCTGATGTTCGGCGGCGAGGTGTTCCGCACCGTTCGCGCCGCGGACCTCTGGCGGCGGCTGATGCAGGCGACCTACGACGCCGCCGAGCCGGGGGTGATCTTCATCGACCGGGTCAACGCCGCCAACAACCTGGCCGGCCTGGAGACTCTGTCGGCCAGCAACCCCTGCGGCGAGCAGATGCTGCCCCCCTACGGCGCCTGCCTCCTGGGCTCCATCAACCTGACCCGGCTGGTGGAGCGGCCCTTCGAGCCGGACGCCTGCCTGGACATGGCCGCCCTGGCCGAACTGACCCACACGGCGGTGCGCTTTCTCGACGACGTGATCGACATCTCCCGCTTTCCCCTGCCGGCGCAGGCGACGGAGGCCAAGGCCAAGCGGCGGCTGGGGCTGGGGATCACCGGCCTCGCCGACGCCCTGGCCTTCTGCGGCGTGCGCTACGGCTCCGAAGAGGCGGCCGCGACGGCGGGCGCCTGGCTCGGGGCGATCAAGCGCGAGGCCTATCTGGCCTCGGCCGCCATCGCCGCCGAAAAGGGTCCCTTCCCGCTCTGGGACCCGGCGATGCTGGACCGGCCCGGCCTCATGAGCCTGGATGACGACGTTCGCGCCAAGATCGCCGAGCACGGCCTGCGCAACGGCTGCCTGACCTCCATCGCCCCCACCGGCACCACCTCCCTGGTGGCCGGCAACGTCTCGTCGGGAGTCGAGCCGGTGTTCGCCTGGGCCTACAGCCGCAAGGTGCGCCAGGCCGACGGCTCGTCGCGGCAGGAGGCGGTGGAGGACTACGGCCTGGGCGTCTGGCGGCAGCTGAAGGGCGATGCGCCGCCCCCCGAGGACATCTTCGTCACCGCCCAGACCCTGACCCCCGCCGATCACCTGCGGATGCAGGCCGCGGCGCAGGCGCAGATCGACAGCTCCATCTCCAAGACCGTCAACTGCCCGGAAGACATCGCCTTCGACGACTTCGCCGAGATCTATCGCGACGGCTGGCGGATGGGCTGCAAGGGCCTGACCACCTATCGGCCCAATGCGATCACCGGCTCGGTGCTTAGCGTCGCCGCAGAACCGGCGCCCGAACCGGAAAAGCCCGCCGCCGTCAGCCCGCAGCCGGCCCTGGCCGCCCGCGCCGAGGCCCTGGAGGGCATGACCTACAAGGTGCGCTGGCCGCACAGCGAGCACGCGGTCTATGTGACCCTGAACGACGCGGAGATCGACGGGGAACGGCGGCCGTTCGAGATCTTCGTCAATTCCAAGAACATGGACCACTACGCCTGGACCCTGGGCCTGACCCGGATGATTTCCGCGGTGTTCCGGCGCGGCGGCGACGTGACCTTCGTGGCCGAGGAGTTGAAGGCGGTGTTCGATCCGCAAGGGGGCGCCTGGGTGGGCGGCCGCTATGTGCCGTCGCTGCTCGCCGCCATCGGCGGGGTGATCGAGCGGCATGTCTCCCGCGGCGCGGCGACGATGCCGGGCTCCGCGGACGCCGCCGTCGCCCCCGTCAGGACCTTCGCGGGCGGAGCGCAGTGCCCACGGTGCGGCGCCGCCAGCCTGGTCCGCAAGGAAGGCTGCGACACCTGCCAGGACTGCGGCTATTCCAAGTGTGGGTGAGGGGCGGCGGCTAACCCCGCTCCTCCCCCCTTTTGGCTAGTCGCCCGCTTCAACTAATCG
>PLSW01000308.1 GCA_003165275.1 Caulobacteraceae bacterium | reverse complement strand
GCGGCGGGAGTATTTGAACGAGAAGGCGGCGGCGTAGTTCGTCGCCCGGAGCAGATCGAGGGGCTTCTCGAAATCCGCAGCGGTCTCGCCGGGGAAGCCGACGATGAAGTCGCCGCTCATGGCCATGTCCGGCCGCGCGGCGCGGATGCGCTCGACCAGGTGCAGGTAGCTGTCGGCGGTGTGGGCCCGGTTCATGGCCCGCAGGATCCTGTCCGATCCCGCCTGCACCGGCAGGTGCAGATAGGGCATCAGCGCCTCCACCTCCCCATGGGCGGCGATCAGGGCGTCGTCCATGTCGCGCGGATGGCTGGTGGTGTAGCGGATGCGCGCCAGGCCCTCGATCTTGGCCAGAGCCCGCACCAGCCCGGCCAGGCCGCCGGGGCCGGCGTAGGCGTTGACGTTCTGGCCGAGGAGGGTGATCTCGCGCACCCCCTGGTCCACCAGCCCCCGCGCCTCGTCGAGGATCGCTTCGGCGGGCCGCGAATATTCGCCGCCGCGGGTATAGGGCACCACGCAGAAGGTGCAGAACTTGTCGCAGCCCTCCTGCACGGTGAGGAAGGCGGTGAGCCCCGTCACGCCGCGCGCCTTGGGCAGGGCGTCGAACTTTTCCTGTGGATCGAAGTCCGCCGACAGCCGCATCCCGATCTGCCGGTGCGCCCGGGCGATCAGCTCCGGCAACCGGTGGTAGGATTGCGGCCCGACCACCAGGTCCACGGCGGGCTGGCGGCGCATGATCTCCTCGCCCTCGGCCTGGGCGACGCAGCCGGCGACGGCGATGGTCATGGTCCCCTGGCCGGAATCCGCCTTCTCCTGCTTCAGCGCCTTGAGGCGGCCGAGTTCGGAGAAGGTCTTCTCGGTGGCCTTTTCGCGGATGTGGCAGGTGTTCAGCACCACCAGGTCGGCGCCGTCCGGAACGTCGGTCATGGCGTAGCCCAGCGGGGCCAGCACATCGGCCATCCGCTCGCTGTCATAGACGTTCATCTGACAGCCGTAGGTCTTGATGAAGAGGCGCTTGGGCGCCGCGGAGGTTGTCATGGGCCGGTTATGATCGCGCGGCCGGACGGCCGCAAGCCGCGGAGCCGGCGCGCCTGGACAGGGCAGGGCGCGCTCATGCGTCCTTTTCGTCCACGGGCACCCCGTAGAGCTCAAGCCGGTGGTCCACCAGCCTGTAGCCGAGCTTGCGGGCGATCGCGGCCTGCAGGGCTTCGATCTCCTCGTCCACGAACTCGATCACCCGGCCAGACTTCATGTCGATCAGGTGGTCGTGGTGCACCCCGGGCGCCTCCTCGTAGCGCGAGCGGCCGTCGCCGAAGTCGTGGCGGGCGATGATCCCGGCCTCGTCGAACAGGCGCACGGTTCGGTAGACCGTGGCGATGGAGATATGCGGGTCCACCGCGTGCGCCCGACGATGCAGTTCGTCGACGTCCGGGTGGTCGTTGGCCGCGGACAGCACGCGGGCGATGACGCGGCGCTGCTCCGTCATCCGCATGCCTTTTTCGATACACAGTTTCTCAATGCGGTCCAAGCGGCCTCTCCGTTGTTCGGCAAGGGGGAACATAGGCTCAAGGCCGGCGGCTGTTAAGGTCAAGCCGTAGCACTTGTGCATCGACGGGGGGTGCGCCCGGCCGGCGGTAATAGCCGCGCCGCCGCCCGACCGCCTCGAAGCCCGCCCGGGCGTAGAGGGCCAGGGCCGCCACATTGTCCTCGGCCACCTCCAGGAACATCGCCTGGGCGCCGTTTTGCCGCGCCAGGCCCTCGGCGGCGACGAGCAGCGCCAGACCGACGCCGCCGCGCCGAAGCGTGGGGTCCACCGCCAGGGTGAGGACCTCCGCCTCCCCGGCGATGGCCCGGGCGAGGATGAAGCCGGCGGCCGCCCGGTCCGCCGTCCGCGCCAGCACCCCGAACCCGCCGGGGCCGCCCAGCGCCTGGGCGAGATCGGCGGCCGTCCAGGGCGGATTGAAGGCGGCGGCGTGCAGGACCGCCAGGTCGGCGGCGTCCGCGGGTCGGGCGGGGTCCAGGATCATGCGGCGGGTCGCCCGCCCCCGGGCAGTTTCGCGTCGGGCGCCCGCAGATAGAGCGGCCTCGGCGGGGCCGGGGCTCGCACCCGCGCCGCCAGCCGGGCGATGGCGACGGGGTCGGCCGGCCGGTCTGCCTCGATGCGCGCGGCGGACAGCACGCTGGCCAGCAACGGTCCGCCCGAACCGATCAGGGTCGCGGGGCCGCCCGGCCAAAGCTCCGCCAGCCGCGCGGCGGCGGTCGCCACCGGCAACACGTCCGGCGCCATCGCCGGCCGGCCGTCGATGAAGGCCTGCAGATAGACCTGGCCCCGATGGGCGTCGATGCAGGCGCCGACGAAGCCGCCAGCGGCACCCGGGGCCTCTTGGACGGTTTCGGCCAGGGCCTCCAGGGTCCCGATCCCCACGCAGGGAATATCCAGGGCCAGGGCCAGGCCCTTGGCGAAGGCCAGGCCCACCCGCAGGCCGGTGAAGGATCCCGGCCCGACGGTGACCGCGATCCTGTCGAGGTCGGCGAAGGTCAAAGCGGCGGCCGCCATCATCGATAGGGTCAGGGGCGCCAGCCGTTCCTGGTGCCCCCGCGACATCGGCTCGCTGGCCGCGGCCAGGGTCCGCCCGTCGGTCCAGACGGCGACCGAGCAGGCGTCCAGGCAGGTGTCGACGGCGAGGATGTTCACGGCCGTGTTGCCTTCGCGCCCGCGCGCGCGGCGGGACGAGACGCCGCTGGGCGGCTCATCCTTTGGACCCGGCCGGCTTGGGAGCGGCGGCGGGCGGCTTGGGACGCAGGTTCACCGGTGGGGTCCAGACGATTTCCTGCAGATAGGCCCCGGCTTTCAGTTCGGCCGGCGTCGGGAGGTCGACGTGGGTGCCCCAGTTGCGGATGGCGAAGTCGTAGGTGATCGCCCCTTCCCCTCGGCGGGCGCAGTCGAGGGTGTCCGCCCCGCGCCCCTGGCCTAGTTCGCATTGCGACAGGTCGAACCCGGCCTCGCGCCAGCCCATGCCGATCCGCTCGCCCCGGGGGCCGCGCACCGGCCCCCCCAGCAGGCGCACCTTCCCCACCAGGGGATCGTCCCTGTTGGGGGCGTAGGCGTTGCTGTCGTCGATCTCCAGGATGGTGGTTCCATGCTGGACCACGGTGATGGTCAGCAGGGTCTCGTCGGCGTCGATGGGAAACAGGCTGTCGCTGACCTTGGCGTCGGGAAACAGCCCCTGGAGGACCGGCTGTTCGAACAGGGTGTCGGCCCGGATCGGGCCCACCCCCCAGTGGCCGAGGGGCATCAGCCCGCCGGTGTAGAGCCGGACCGGCGGCGCCGGATCGCCCACGGCCTTCCCGTCCCGCCCGCAGGCGGCGAGCAGGACGGTCAGGGACAGGGCGGCGAACAGCAGGCGGATCATTCCGCCAAGCGTTAGACGATCCGGTTGGCCTGTTCAAACGTCAGGCGCGGCGACCGGGCGAACAGGTTTTCCCCAGTGCCGTGTCCGATGGAGCAGATGAAGTTGGACTTGATGTTGGTCCCGGCGAAGAAGGCCGCGTCCACGGCGGCGTTGTCGAAGCCGGACATGGGGCCGCAGTCATAGCCCAGCGCCCGGGCGGCGAGCATCAGATAGGCCCCCTGCAGGGTGCCGTTGCGAAAGCCCGCGCTCTCGCGGAAGGCCGGGTCCTGGAACCAGTCCTTGGCGCCTGGATTGTGAGGAAACAGGTGCGGGAGGTGTTCGGGGAAGTCGAGGTCGTAGGCGATGATCACCGTCGCCGCCGCCTTGCGGATCTTGTCGCCGTTGGCGGGCATGGCCAGGGCCGCCAGCTTTTCCTTGCCCTCCGGGGTCGCGGCCCAGACAAAGCGCGCCGGGCTGATGTTGGCCGAGGTCGGGCCGAACTTGGCTAGGTCATAGATCGCCTGGATGTCGGCCGCGGACAGGGTCTCCTCCGCCCAGCCGTTGTGGCTGCGCGCTTCGCGGAACAGCTGGTCGAGGGCCGGGTTTTCGAGGGACTTGGACATGGGGGAGGGCTCCTTTAATTCGTAACAGTTGTGGTTGCGATATAGGGCGGGCCACAGGATTGGCAAGCGCTACGGAAGGCGACGGCGCGGCTTTTTCGCGCGGGCGGCCAGGGCAGGTCCCAACGCCCGTCAACCCACCAAAGCGGCCTAGAGGGCCTGCTCCACCCGGGTGACCTCGGGAACATAGTGTTTGAGCATGTTCTCGACTCCCGACTTCAGGGTCGCCGAGGACGAGGGGCAGCCGGCGCAGGCGCCCCGCATGTGCAGCCAGACGACGCCGCTCGCGGCTTCGAAACGGCTGAAGGTGATGTCGCCGCCGTCCTGGGCCACGGCCGGGCGGATGCGGGTGTCCAGCAGCTCCTTGATCTCGGCGACGATCTGGGCGGTGTCGCCCTCGTAGACCGAGGCGTCATGGCCGTCGGCGGGCTCGGCCGGGGCGGCGGCGTCGGTCAGCAGCGGCGCGTCGGTGGTGTAGTGCTCCATGATCGCCGCCAGGATCGGCGCCTTCATCTGCGGCCACTCGCGGCCGGACGGCGCCCGGGTCACGGTCAGGAAGTCCGGCCCGAAGAACACCCGCCGCACGTCGGTCAGCTCGAAGATCCCCCGCGCCAGGGGCGAGGCCTCCGCCTCCACCGCCGACCGGAACTCCCGCGTCCCTTCGCCCATCACGTCCCGGCCGGGAATGAACTTCAGGACGTCGGGGTTGGGGGTGGCTTCGGTCTGGATGAACATGGGCGGCGGCCTTGGGGATGGTGGTGATCAGATGGACCGTGGGGGGCGAGATCGCAAGCGGGGGTAGGGCATGGGGATGCTTCCACGACCTTGGTCGCACCCGCTCCCGTCATGGCCGGGCCATGACGGAGGAAGGGGGGTGGCCCTACGTTCAGCCGGCATCGTTCATGATGTCGGCGATCCCTGAAACCCTTGGTCAGATTGGAGCTCCGGCGTTCGACCGGGTCAAGGACGGCCCCTCTCGGGGCCGCCGCTTCGCGGCGCGCGGAGCGCGTCCTTGAGGCGGTCGAACGCCGGAGCAGACTCGCCACCAAGGTTTAAGGGCGTTTGTGTTTCAGCCGCGATTTCCCGCGGCGAAGCGGCTTCTAACGCGGTTCCGCCGCGATCTTCGAGCGCACCTGAAAATCCACGCTGATCCTGCCGGCGTGCTCGAACACCAGGGTGATCACCTGGCTGCCGCCGTCGGCCAGCCGCCCCTTCAGCCCGGTCAGCATCAGGTGCTTGCCGCCGGGGCGGAAGGCCACCGATCCATGGGCTGGAATCACCACCGGCCCGGTCGGACTCATTTCCATCATGCCCGGCATGCCGGCCATGGGGTGGCTTTCGTGGGCCTCCACCTTGGCGGCGCAGGCGCAGGCGGCCGACAGCAGCCGGTCGGCCACGCCGGTGGTGTTGGCGATGACCAAATAGGCGGCGCTGTTGGGCGCCTTGCCGATGGACGCCCGCACCACCGGCTCGCTGATGACGACGCCCCGGGCCTCGACCTGGGGGTCGGCGCCGGCGCCGGACGCCGCCAGGGCGAGGCCCGCGGCGGCGAGCAGCCCAGCCAGGATTCGGGATGTGGACATGGTCGGCTCTCCTGTCATGGGCTGGGCGGCGACGGCGAGCAGCCTAGCCCCCCGGCCGCCAGAATCCCACATGCCGCCGGGTCTCGTCGATCACCGGCGCGGCCAGGGCGGTGGCCTTTTCGGCCCCGTCGGCCAGCACCCGGTCGATCTCCGCCGGGTCGTCCAGCAGCCGGCGCATCTCCGCGCCGATGGGCGCCAGGCGCGCCACGGCCATGTCGGCCAGCTCCGGCTTGAAGCGGCCAAAGCCCTCGCCGCCGAAGCGGGCCAGCACCTCGGCCTTGGTCAGGCCGGCCAGGGCGCCGTAGATGCCCACCAGATTGTCCGCTTCCGGTCGCAGGGCCAGGGCCTCGACATTGTCCGGCAGCGGCTCCGGGTCGGTGCGGGCCTTGCGGACCTTCTGCGCAATGGCGTCGGCGTCGTCCATCAGGTTGATGCGCGAATAGTCAGACGGGTCCGATTTCGACATCTTCGCCGAGCCGTCGCGCAGGGACATGATCCGCGCCCCCGGGCCCTCGACCATGGCCTCGGGCAGGGGGAAGAAGCCTGGGGCGTCGAAGTCGTGGTTGAACTTGGCGGCGATGTCCCGGGTCAGCTCCAGGTGCTGGCGCTGGTCCTCGCCCACCGGCACGTGGGTGGCCTTGTAGACCAGGATGTCGGCGGCCTGCAGCACCGGATAGGTGTAGAGGCCGACGCTCTCCCGCTCCTTGTGCTTACCCGCCTTGTCCTTGAACTGGGTCATCCGGTCGAGCCAGCCCAGCCGCGCCACGCACTGGAGGATCCAGCCGAGTTCGGCGTGGGCGAGCACCGCCGACTGCGGAAAGATGATCGCCTTTTTCGGATCCACCCCGGAGGCGAGGTAGGCCGCGGCGATCTCCCGGGTCTGGGCGGCCAGCTTCGCCGGCTCCTGCCAGGCGGTGATCGCGTGCAGGTCGACCACGCAGTAGAGGCACTCCATCTCGTCCTGCAACTTCACGAACTTGACGATGGCGCCCAGGTAGTTGCCCAGGTGCAGGGCCCCGGAGGGCTGGATGCCGGAGAGAACCCGGGCGGGGCCCTGGTAGGCCGCGGGGGCCTGAGCGGCCGCGGAAGCAGTATCGGTCATGGCTTGAACTTTTTAGGCTTGAGGGGCGGGGCGCGAACGATCGTCGCCGCGCCGGACGCGCGGTCGGGCGGAACTAGGCGGTGTGAAGCGCGCGGCGCCATCGCCGGGCCGGTTGGACGGTCGAACAAGCCATGGCGGCGAAATAGCGCGCGGGGGTGCGGGGGGCAAGATGCGGCGAGTAGCCTGCGGTTTCTACGGAGCCGGTATTTCGGTGACAGTTTACTTAACTCGCTTCCGATCTCGCCGCACCCGCCGCCGGCTGACGAGTTAAGTAAACTGTCACCGAAATGGCTACGCCCTAAGCCGACTTAGCCCCGCGACGCCTCAGCAGCCCGCGCATCTCCGTCCAGGTCACACCGCCGAAAAGGAACAGCAGCACCGGATAGACCACCGCCGCCAGGGCGACGATGGCGATGACGCAGATTTCCTTGGCGTGCAGGGGTCCCAGGTGGAAGTGGCCCAGGGGCGCCTCGATCTGCGGGCGGAAATAGGTGCAGGCGTAGAGGCCGGCCCCCAGCACGACGCAGGACAGGGCCAGTCTCGCCAGTTTCGACCAGGCCCGCAGGCCGGGGCGATAGTGGCCGCGCAGGGCCAGGGTGCCGAGCAGCTGGGCGACATTGATCCAGGCGGCGATGCTGGTGGCGGCGGCGATGCCGGCCACCCCGAAGATCTTAAACAGCACTACGCTGAGGCCAATGTTCACCGCCAGGGAGACCAGGGTGAAGCGCATCGGCGACTTGGTGTCCTGGCGCGCATAGAAGGCCGGCTCGATGATGCGCTTGAGCACGAAGGCCGGCACGCCCCAGCCGTATTGGAAGAGCGCCGCGGCGGTCTGGCCGGCGTCGAAATGGGTGAAGGCGCCCCGGGTGAACAGGCCGTCGATCAGATAGTAGGGCATGGCCATCAGGGCCACCGCCGCCGGCAGGGCGAAGGCGAGGGAAAAGACGATGGCCTGGTCCATGGCCGCCTGGGCGTCGGCGCCGTCGTCGGAATGGATCGCCCGGGACATCCGCGGCAGCAGCGCCACCCCCACCGCCACCCCGATCAGCATCGGCAGCTGATAGAGCCGGTCGCAATAGGCCAGCCAGGAGCGCGCGCCCGGCACGAAACTGGCCATGGAGTTGGAGATGAAGATGTTCAGCTGGGTGCCGCTGCCGGCGATGGCGCCGGGCACGGCCAGCAGCAGCAGGGCGCGGATGTCCGGTGTCCAGCGCGGCAGGCGAAACAGCACCTTGCCCCCCGCGTGCCGCACCCCCCAGGTCAGCAGCGCCGCCTGCGAGATCCCCGCCACGACCACCGCCCCGGACGCCGCCATGGCCGAATCGTGGGCGTTCTTCTGCGGCAGCACGGCCACCAGCATGCAGACGTTGAGCAGGGTGGGGGCCAGGGCCGAGAGGATGAACCGGCCCCGGGCGTTCAGCACCCCGGACAGGTGCGCATAGATGGCCATGCAGGGCAGGTAGGGCATGCCGATCTGGGTCAGCAGCACCGCCAGCTTGTATTTGTCGGCGTGGTAGCCCGGATTGATGAGGTACATCAGCCACGGCATGGTCAGCTGGGCGACGATGGTCAGGCCGATGGTCATGGCCGCCAGGGTGGCCATGGCGTCCGTGGCCAATATGTCGGCCGCCTCCTCCCCGTCCCGGGCCAGCGCCCGCGAATAGGCGGGCACGAAGGCGTTGGCGAAGGCCCCTTCGGCGAAGATGCGCCTGAAGAGGTTCGGGAACATCAGCATGGTGTTGTAGGCGTCGGCCTCGATGGTCCCCGAGGCGCCCAGCTTGGCGGAGATCACCAGGTCCCGGGCCAGGCCCAGCACCTTCGACACCAGCGACAGGGCGGTGAAGATCATCGACGAGCGCAGCATGCCCCGCTTGGGCGCGGTCGCCGGGATCAGGCTCGGCTCCGCGCCCTCGATCAGGGGCTCGTTCGCCGGCAGGGCGTCGGCGGTCATGTCGATGTCGGAGGGGGTGGTCACGGGCGGCCGGTACGCTGGGGGAGGGATGGGGTCAAGGCGGCGGGGCGCCGCGAAAGCGGCAGGTTCAACGTGCCGTCAAATCCTTGCGAACATATGGATAGGTCTCCGCCCGCTCGCAGGCGCAGCCCCGCATCCTGCCGTCCTTGGTCCACCAGATCAGCACCGGATAGGCGAGGCGGATCCCGTTGTCCTTGAGCAGGGGCGTCAGCCGCTCGACGCTCATGCGGCCCACCTCGACGACGGCGCTGCGGGCCACGTCCCCGTCGGCATGGGGCAGGCCCTGCGCGGTCCAGCTGTCCTCGGGCGCCGCCATCCAGCGCTGGAAAAGGCCCCAGTTGCGGTTGACCCAGAGCTCGGCGACGGTGGCCCGCTCGGGCGCCGTGGACTTGGGCGCGCCGTTGACGTCGGCCCGGGCCACCGCGATCACCCGGGTGTCGACCCCGGCCTTCTGCAGGTCGGGAAACTGGCTGTCCTCGAACCGCGTACAGTCGGCGCAGTCCCGGTAGGCCAGCACATAGAGCTTCGGCCCGGTCAGGCCCGGGGAGACCCAGCCGGAGCTTTCGAGGATCTTGCCGATCTCGTCCTGGTGCTTGGTGATCTCGTGCGGGCGCCAGCGCAGGTCCAGCCGCCACCACAGGTAAAGCCCCCCGCCCACCAGACCCAGGACCAGGATCGTCACCGCCCACAGGCGCAGGGTCTTCATTCGGGGGTCCTTGGGCGAGCGATATTCTCGCGCACGCTACGACAGGCGGCGGCGAGGCTCAATCGGGGGGGCGCGGGCGGCGGGGGGTATGTCTCAGATTGAAATCCGCCCCCGCAGACAAGCATGGCGCCACCCCTGGTTCGCATCTAGAATAGTCGTATGGCCAACGTGATCCTTGACAACCACCTGGGCGACCGAGACGCGCTCTATGTATGGGCTGGTGTGACCGGACCTCAATGGGGAGGTTGGGCCAGCTTTGCGTCTGCAGAACCCACCCGAGCAATTTTTCCCGAGCAAGATTGGCAAGACGCAATTGCGGCCGCCTCTACAACGGCGGACCAGACCGGAATTCCACGGGTCTACGTGGCCCGCAATGGCTAAGTCTAAACCGTGAAGCGGTGGTTCATCTTATCGCCATTGGGCATCTTCTCAGCGATCGCGTGGGGCGCTGGACTTGGCTATTTCCACCATCGTGTCATTGGCTGTATCGCCGTCTCGCTTGTCATTGGCGGTTGGTCAATTTGGCAGGATCGCGCCCGCATCCAGAGTGTGCACCACGATATGTGGTCAAAGGAGCCGTTTAAACGGCTCGGACTGCGGTCTTCCTTGGCTGTGGGAGTTGCGCCCCTCTTGGTCGCGTCAGTCTTCGTGGCCTTTGCGCTGTTAATGGCGGCCTATTGTGCGGTGAGGTTCCTGCATCCGGTTTCAAACTGAGCCGATATCCGGGGTTGTACGGGCGTCAGCGGCCCAAGGTCGCCCTTAACCCTTGGTGGCGAGTTTGCTCTGGCGTCTGACCGTGTCAATGACGACGCTCTTCGCGACGCTCTTCGCGTCGCCGCGTCGCGGCGGGCCCAAGCGGGCCCGTCATTGACACGGTCAGACGCCAGAGCTCCAATCTTGCCAAGGGCTTAGGGACGTTTCTCAGTAACCGGGGCAGATTCCCGGGCGG
>PLSW01000105.1 GCA_003165275.1 Caulobacteraceae bacterium | reverse complement strand
CCCCAGCCCTCCTTTTCGAACCGCGCCAGGTCTCGGTCGGCCTTGGGGGTGAAGGTGACGTCGTCGGCCCGATAGATGGACTGGGCAACGGTCCTGATCTTGTCCTTCAGGCCAAGATCCAGGCCGTAGAGCGGGGTGAAGGTCGCCGGGCCGTCGGCCGCGTCGCTGATCGCGGCGACCTCCCGGGCGAGGGCCTCCGCGCCGGCGGATCCCTCGGCCCAATGGCGGCAGACGATCGCCTTCAGGCCGANNGCCGTCGGCGCAATAGGCCGCGACCCGCTCCAGTTCCGCCTCGGTGTCGCCGACGAAGTGGTTGATCGCCACCACCGCCGGCGCCCCGAAGCGGCGGACGTTCTCGATGTGGCGGCCGAGGTTGGCCAGCCCCGCCTCCAGCGCCCCGGCGTCCGGCTTGGCCACGGCGGCCAGGGGCGCGCCGCCCTGGAACTTCAGGGCCCGCAGGGTCGCCACGATCACCACCACGCTGGGGGCGAGGCCGGCGGACCGGCACTTGATGTCGAAAAACTTCTCCGCCCCGAGATCAGCGCCGAATCCAGCCTCAGTGACTGTGAACGCCGCCAGCTTCATCGCCGTACGGGTGGCGATCACCGAGTTGCAGCNNAGCCGTGGGCGATGTTGGCGAACGGACCCCCGTGGACCAGCACCGGATTGCCCTCCAGGGTCTGCACCAGGTTGGGCTGGATGGCCTCGCTGAGCAGAACGGTCATCGCCCCGTCGGCTTCCAGATCGCGGGCGGTGACCGGCCGGCCGTCCCGGCGCCGGGCCACGACGATGCGGGCGAGGCGCGCCCTCAGGTCCTCGAGATCCTGCGCCAGGCAGAGCACGGCCATCACCTCGGAGGCGACGGTGATGTCGAAGCCGGTTTCCCGGGGCGCGCCGTTGGCGTCCTCCCCCAGGCCGACCACCACCTTGCGCAGGGCGCGGTCGTTCATGTCCATCACCCGCCGCCAGACGATCGCCCGCGGGTCGATGTCCAGGGCGTTGCCCCAGAACAGGTGGTTGTCGAGGATGGCGGCGAGCAGGTTGTGGGCGGCGGTGATGGCGTGAAAGTCGCCGGTGAAGTGCAGGTTGATCGCCTCCATCGGCGCCACCTGCGCATAGCCGCCCCCCGTCGCCCCGCCCTTGCGCCCGAAGACCGGACCCTGCGACGGCTCGCGCAGGGCGATGACGCATTTGCGGCCGATCCGGTTCAGGGCGTCGCCCAGGCCGATGGTCGTGGTGGTCTTGCCCTCCCCGGGCGGGGTGGGATTGATCGCGGTGACCAGCACCAGCCGCCCGTCCGGGCGATCACGCAGGCCGTCCACGTACGCGCGGTCCAGCTTGGCCAGGTAGCGGCCGTGCGGATAGACCGCCTCGGCGGGGGCGCCGGCCAGCTCGGCGATCTCGCCGATGGGACGAAGGGTGATGGAGCGGGCGACTTCCATGTCGGTGGGCACGCGGCGAACTCTCCGTGACTCCCCGACGCATCAAGGATGGAACCGTCAGAATGGCAGGCCAAGTCCGCCGTTGTCACGGATTTGGGTTGGTCGATCGGCGGTCGACATGACGTTTTTATCCGCCCAGCAATGAAATGTGGCGCCTTTGCAGTAGGATCGCCACACTCGGGTCCCATGGACTAGGACATGCGCCCGTTGCCCGCTCCCGCCCCCTCGCCGAACATCCTGATCGTCGACGACGATCCGGGCCTTCGCACCGAAATCGCCGACTACCTTTCCAAGCACGGCTACGCGGTGCACACCGCCGAAAACGCCGAGGCCATGGAGCAGGCCCTGCGCGCCTATTCCATCCAGCTGATCGTGCTGGACGTGATGATGCCGGGGGAGGACGGGCTTTCCATCTGCCGGCGGCTGTCCGAGGGCGACGGCCCGCCCATCGTGATCATGAGCGCCATGGGCGAGGAGATCGACCGGATCGTCGGCCTGGAACTGGGCGCCGACGACTATCTGCCCAAGCCCTGCAGTCCCCGCGAACTCCTGGCCCGCATCCGCTCGGTGCTGCGCCGGGGCGAGGACCGGCCGCAGAAGTCGACGGGCTACAGCTATGAATTCGCCGGCTTCCACCTGGATGTGGTTCGCCGCCAGCTCTATGCGCCGCAAGGGGTGGCCGTGCTGCTCACCGAGGGCGAGTTCTCCCTGCTCACCTCCTTCATCGAGCGGCCGGGCCAGATCCTGACCCGCGACGAGCTGATCGAGCGGGCCCGGGGCAGCGATAGCGAGGTCTTCGACCGGGCCATCGACGTGCAGGTCAGCCGTCTGCGCCGCAAGCTCTCCAGCGCCGGCGACGGCGAGATCATCCGCACCATCCGCGGGGCCGGCTACATGTTCGACGCCAAGGTCCGGCGTACGTGAGGAAAAGCCTGGTCGGCGCGTTTCGCGCGCCCATCGCCGCCCAGATCGTCGCCCTGATGGTCGCCGGCCTGATCGCCGGCCAGGCGGTCAACCTGCTGATCATCCTGCTGATGCCGGCCCAGCGCCCGGCGCTCTATCGCCTGGACGAAATCGCCGCCGGCCTGCAGGGAAACTCGCTGCAGCCGAGGTTCGGACGGCCGCTGATCCGGCAGGCGGCGAGCGAGCCGCCCCGGGACGAGCAGCCCGGCCGGCCCGCGGACCGCGCCCGGCGGGAACTGGCGACCGTCCTCGGCCTGCCCGAGTCCGCGGTGCGGCTGTCGATGGTCGGCCCCCCAGCCTGGGCCATGGTGGTGCATGGCCTGGTCCCCCCCGCCGCGGCGGGACCACACGGCTATCCTCGTCATCCGATGATGATGGATGATGGACCGGGTGGGTCACCCGGCGGGCCGATGGGCGGACCGCCCCCGGACGGTGCGCGTCCGCCAAGTCCGGCGCCCCCCGACATGGGCGCAATGGGCAGGCCCTGGGCCACGCTAGGCCAACGGCCGATCTTCGGCGCCTTCGTCGCCGCCGCGAGGCAGCCGGACGGGACCTGGGAGATCGTGCGCCCGCAGCCCGAACCCTTCCCCAACGCCTGGCATCAGCGGCTGATCCTCTGGTTCCTCGGCTGCATCGTCGTCATGGCTCCGGCGGCCTATCTCTTCGCCCGCCGGGTCACCGCCCCCATCGCCGACTTCGCCGAGGCCGCCGACCGGCTGGGCCGCGACCCGAAGGCGCCCCTGATCGAGCTGCGCGGTCCCGCCGAACTGGGTTCCGCCGTGCGCGCCTTCAACGACATGCAGGTGCGGCTGAAGCGCTATGTGGAGGATCGCACCGCCATGGTCGGCGCCATCTCCCACGACCTGCGCACGCCGCTCACCCGCATCAGGTTCAAGATGGAGGGCGCCTCCTGGGCCCTGCGCGCCTCGGTCATCGGCGACGTCGAACAGATGGAGGCGATGATCACGGCGGTGCTGGAGTTTATCCGCGACGCCAGCGAACCGCGCCATCGCGAGCGGCTGGACCTCTTGTCGTTGCTCGAATGTGCGGTGGACGATGCGGCCCTGGTCGGGCTCAAGGCCAGCCTCGAGGAGGGCGAGCCGGCGATCGTCAACGCCGACGCCCTGGGACTTCGCCGGCTGTTCGACAATCTCATCGACAATGCGGTCAAATACGGCGGCTGCGCCCGGGTCAGTCTGGCGCAGGAGGATGGGGAGGCGGTGGTGCGCATCGCCGATGACGGGCCCGGCCTTTCGGACGCGGACCTGGAGCGGGTGTTCCAGCCCTTCTACCGGACCGAGCCCTCACGCAACCGCGACTCCGGCGGCATCGGTCTGGGTCTGTCGGTGGCCCGATCAGTGGCGCGGGCCCACGGGGGCGACGTGGTCCTGCAACGGGGCGAGCACGGCCTCGTCGCGGTGGTGCGGCTGCCGCTGGACCGGTCCGCCGCGAGCTGATTCCGTTATCGAAGAGGAACCCCGGAGCGGCCGTTCAGGTCGTCCGGGGATCAGCAGGATGCGCGCGCTCGGTTCGCCGATGGCGTTGCGCATCCGGGAGGCAGGCCTAACTAGGCCGTGGTGGATACGCCGGTGGTCGTCGCGGCGCCCGTGGTCGCGGCGGCGGTGGTCGTCGCCGCCGATCCGCTGGTCGTGCTCGACGTCGTCGAGGTCGGTGATGTCGCGGCGGCGCTCGAGGTGGAGCTGGTGTTCGACGAGCTCGCCTCGACGTGGTGGTGGTGATGGTGGTGACCACCGCCGCTTTGCTGCGCCTGCTGCATGGCCTGCAGGCCGCTCGCCAGCTCGCTCGAACTCAGCTGGCCGTCGCCGTTGGTGTCCAGCTTAGCGAACTCCGCGGCCACCGCCGTATTGGCGGAGGATGCGCCGGACGAGCCGGTGAGGGCCGTCTCAACCTGCGAAAGGCTGAGCGTGCCCGAGCTTCCGCCCCCCAGGTCGGTGATCAGCTGGTTGGCGATCGCCGTGGCCGGGTTGGTCGCCGGTTGCTGGGCCTGCAGCAGGGCGGCCAGGGTCTCAGTGCTGAACTGAGTGGACGCGGTGCTGCTGGTCTGTGAGGCGCTCGTGGTGGCGGCGGTGGTGCTGGTGGTGTCGGCAGTCGAGCTAGAACTGCCGCTCGGCGTATATTGCCCAGTCGCGCTCGCAGCCTGAGACTGCAGCAGATTGAGGAGGTCCGCCAGGCCGCCGCTCTGGTAACTCCCTGATGTTCCAGCGATTTGCATCGTGGGTTCCTTCACTGGCGCCGGGCCGAGGGATCGATCCGGCGCGTTTACATCCCGCCGACCGGCGGGACCGATGGCGGAGTTGCAATTTTCGTGCGGAAGAATGCGGGTGTTTCGACAGATACTTAGGTGTCTGACTGGAAACAATCGACAAACTAAGCAATGAGTCTCGTGGATTATGTATAGTTTTGCTCTGGGTGGATCGGTTGCTCTACGAGCCCTGCGGGACCGCTCGCATGACGAGATCACCATCGCGATTGCCGTCGCGCCGCGACGGGAATAGGCTTTTCGAACAGCCGAAAATGCGCCCGCGAGAGGCGGCGGCGACGTCACCGTCGGAAAGCCGGGAGAGCCGACAATGCCCTATGTCGAAAACCAGATCATCCACGACGCCGACTCGCACCTGATGGAGCTGCCGGACGCGCTGGATCCCTATTTCAGCGCCAAGCACCTGGCCGCTTTCCACGCCCTGCCGAAGGTGGCGGACTACGCCCGCGGCGACTGGGCGCAGAAGGCCAGGGCCCAGCAAGCCGACCCGGCGTATCGGGCGGCCGACGCGGAAAATATCCTCCTGCGCAAGAACCAGAGCGCCCTGGGCGCCTTCCTGCGCGCGGATCGTCCAATGGCGGTGGACCTGCTCGGCTTCGCCAGCCAGTTGGTGTTCACCACCTACGCCCTGGGCAATTTCGGCCTCGATCAGTCGGGCGACATGGACCTCTGCTACGCCGCCGCCACCGCCCACAACCGGATGATGACCGACTTCTGCGCGGTGGATCGCCGGCTGCTGCCCACCGGCTACGTGCCGCTGGCGAGTATCGAGCGCGCCGCGGCGGCGGCGCGGGAGGCGATCGACCTGGGCTGCAAGGCCCTGCTGATCCCGTCGCGCTGCCCACCGGGGCACTCCCCGAGCCATGTGGGCTTCGATCCGGTCTGGGCCATGGCGCAGGAGGCGGGGTTGCCGATCCTGTTCCACGTGGGCGGCGAGGAGAAGCTCGATCCCGGCTATTTCGAGAACGGCCTGCCGCGGGTGAAGGACTTCCACGGCGGGGAGGAGAACTTCACCTCGGTCAGCTTCATGGCGATCCCGAATTCGGTGATGCAGACCATGGCGGCGATGATTTTGGACGGGGTCCTCGACCGCTTTCCAGCCCTGAAGTTCGGCGCCATCGAGCTGGGCGCCTCCTGGGTTCCCAGCTGGATGCGGTTCATGGATTCGGCCCACGCCGCCTTTTTCAAGAACGAGGAACGGTTGCATCGTCTGACGATGAAGCCCAGCGACTTTGTGCGCCGGCAGTTCCGGGTCACCCCCTATCCCCACGAGGAGACCGGCTGGATCATCCGCAACACCGGCGAGGACGTGCTGCTGTTCTCCTCCGACTTCCCCCATGTGGAGGGCGGGCGTAATCCGCTGAAGCGGTTCAATGACGCCCTGGCCGGCCTGCCGAAGAGCGCCGTCGACGGCTTCTATCGGGAAAACTTCATCGACCTGATGGGCGAAGGCCTGGCCGCGGACCTGCGGCGACCCGCGCACCTCGTCGCCGCCTAGACGCCGGCGCGCTCAGGGGGTATCGCCACAAGGGGGGCGGAACGGCGAGGGTTGTCGCATGCCCGGCCGACAGAGATCAGTGAGCGCACCATGACCGGCAGCCGTCGTCAGTTCATCACCACCATCGCCGCGGCGACCGGTGGCCTCGGCCTCTTCGCCGCCGGCGCATCGCGGGCCCAGGACGACGACGACGTCAGCAGCGTCAATGTCTTCATCAGTCCCTGCGGCCAGCCGTACCGCGCCCCGCGCGGAGCGCCCTATCCGGTGGTCGACTGGTTCAAGGCCGTCGACAAGAACGCTGACGGCAAGATCGATCACGCCGAATTCGTCGCTGACGCGGCTGGCTTTTTCAAGATCCTCGATCGCGGCGCCAAGGGTTTCCTGGATACCTACGATGTGGCGGTCTACGAGCACCGGATCGCCCCCGAGATCCTAGGCTTTACCTTCAAGGTCAGCGCCCTGGCCCCAGGCGCGCGCCGGCTGGCCGGTCACGACGGCGGCCGTCTTTGGCAGGCCCAGATGATGGGCCCGAGCGGCGGCGCGCCCGCGGGGCAGATGTCCCCGGACACCGATCCCGTGCCCACCGTCGTCAAGCCGCTGCCCCTCGACGAGTCCAAGCAGGGCGCCTCCCCCTTCAGCTTCTTCGACGAGCCGGAGCCGGTCGCCACCGCCGATTTCAATTTCAACGGCAAGATCACCCAGCCCAACTTCCTGCGCCTGGCCGACATGCATTTCACCACCCTGGACCGCGACGGCGCCGGCTTCCTGACCCTCGCCAAGCTGCCGAAGACCCAGATCCAGCGGCTGCTGGAGCATTCGCACCGCCGCTGAGGCGCCTCAGCCCAGGCCGTACTGCATCCAGACGGTTTGTGACCGGGCGCCTTCGGGGCGCGGCACGGTGTGAAATCCATAGATGTCGTAGAACCGCCGCGCGCGGACGTTGGCTTCGCCGGTTCCGAGATGGACGCCCGGAGAGCCGCCTGACCGCACGGTCTCCAGAAAGCGGTCCATCAGCGCCTTGCCCATCCCCTGGCCCTGAAGGCGCGGCAGGAGATTGATGTGCAGGTGCGAGGGGTGGCCCGCCAGCACGCGCTCGGGGGCGGGGTAGGGGTGGTGGATCATCCAGGCGCGCATCTCGTCCGCAGACCAGGATTGCGGCGGGCGATCCTGGGGATCGGCGTAGCGGGCGCGCAAGGCGGGCCACCAGTCCCGCTCCAGCCGCGCCTCGAAGGCGCGCGTGTCGAGGGCGCCGACGATGTAGCCGGCGACGCCCGAGTCGTCCTCGGCGACGAAAGCGGTCTGCCGGCTGAGCACGGCGTAGGGCGCGACGTAGATGTGACCGATCAGTCGCGGGTCCTTGTACAGCGCACTGGCGTCCGCGCCGTTGTCGCCGGTTTGGAGCGAAATCGCATAGAGGGCGTCGAGGTCGGCGGGGGCGACGGGGCGAATGCGGGTCAAGCGAGGCCTCTGAAGGCTAGATGGTGGCGGCCTTGCGCAGGCGCGGCTCCTTGACCAGCGCCAGCAGCACGATCAGGGCCAGCACCTCGAAGGCGATCGAGACGCCGAAGAGGGTGGTGTAGCCCATCAACGTGGCGATGACCCCGCCGGCGAGGGGGCCGATCGCCAGCATCAGCCCCTCGGCGGTGGCGGAGAAGGCCAGCCGCATGGCCATGTCGTCGCGCAAGCCGAACTCCAGCACCATGGTCGACGCGCTCATCTGGTAGCCGGACTGCGCCGCGCCCAGGCCGAAGAAGGCGAGGGCGATCATGGCCGCATTGTGCGCGTTCATCAGGAAGAAGGTCGAGCCGATCCAGAGGACGAGGGCGATGACGAAGGTGGAGCGGAAGCCGGACTTGTCGCCCAGGTAGCCCCACAACAGGTTGGTCACCGTATCCGCGCCCAGGTAGGCCAGGGACAGCAGGCCGATGTTGGCGCCGTTCAGCTCGATCGTGTGCCGCGCGAACAGGATGTAGAACGGCGCGGCGATCCGGCCCGCCACGGCGAAGGTCTGGGCGAGCATGAAGAAGGCGAAGTCGCGGTCGCCGGTGATCAGGGCCGGAAAGTCGCGCACCCGGTCGCGCAGGCTCATCTGCGTGCGCACCGTCGGTGGTTCGGGCTCACGCATCAGGATGCGCAGGGCGGTGAGGCCGAGGCTGGTGAGGATGAAGGCGAAGGCGAAGGTGGTGGAATAGCCGTTGCCGAAGACGTTGTGGCCGATGAAATACTTGCCGGCCACCCAGGACAGGCCCGCCGCGATCAGGCCGCCGGTGACATTGCGCCAGGCCTGCAACCGGCCCCGCCGGCTGATCGGGATCACCTTGGCCAGCAGCAGCTGGAACGCCACCCGCTGGGCGCCGGAGAAGAGCCCCAGCAGGAACAGAAAGCCCATGATGGTCAGCAGCAGCGGCAGCGGGTTCTTCACCAGCACCCAGCCGGCGATGGCGATGCCGAGAATCTGGACCCGCATCAGCGTGCCCATCAGCATCGAGACCGGCAGCACCCGCTTGCGGTGCTCGATCTGCGAGGCGCCGACGATGGGGGAGACCACCGCTCCCAACTGTTGCAGCGTCAGACCGAGGCCGACAATGGCGTCGGGCCCGCCGAGCATCTTCAGGCCGAACGGCAGGAAGGCCGGTACGCTCATCGCCAGGGCGTGCAGATAGGCGGGGATGAAGGTGGGGGCGTTGACCAGGCGAAACCCGGTCATGCCCAGCATGCCGTGCAGATAGTGGGCGGCGTAGTTGCGGTTCAGATTGTCCCAGACGAACTTTTCATAGTCCGCCTCCGGATCAACGGCCGCCGCCGGCGCCTCGGTCGCCTGATCCAAATGTCCATCCCCGTCCGGGTGGGGCCGCGCGCCGGCGACTCCGCATTCTCGTTGGTGGCACGGTGATATCAGACTTCATCGGCGAATATGAAGCCTGATAACCTAGGGCCTTCTCCTTCTCCCCTTGGGGGAGAAGGCATACTTCAAGTCCTCAGCTCTTCAGCAACGCCGTCGCCGCGTCGAGCTTGTCGGCGCAGGCCTTGAGCACGTCGGCGGTGCGGCCGATGAACTCGCCGGCCTCGGCCCAGCGGCGCCCTTCGATGGCTTCGCGCACCCCGGGCAGGGTCTTGGCGCCGTAGCCGGTCAGCACCCCCGGCGCGTAGATCAGGTGATGATACCAGGGCCGGCCCGGCAGGCCGCGCTGGTCGGTCAGGCTGTGCTCCACTGAACCCAGCAGGGCGTTGAGCTTGGCGCGCTTGGCGGGGGAAAGATCGCCCGCCGCCGCGGCCGCGTCGTCATAGGCCGTGGCGCTGGCGGTCAGGCGGGTGACGGCGCCGTCGAGGGGGGCGAAGTCGAGGGCCGGAACCGCCGCATAGCGGGGCGGGGGCGCGGTCGGCTTACCCGGATCGGCGGCGAGGTCGAAGGCCTTGGCGTCGAGCAGCCTGTTTGTGTTGTCGGTCTGCTCGCGCATGCGCCCGGTGAGCGCCTTCAGTTCGCCCACCTCGCCGCCGACCGTCCCCGCCAGATTGCCGAACCGGAAGGGAACCACCTCGGCGTCGGCGGAGCGCAGCACCAGCCGGCCGACGGTCTGGGCCATGGCTACCCCGTAGACGAAGCCCGGGTCGCCGAACCGGTCGTAGTGTTCGAAGGTGTCGTAAGCCGAGTGGTAGACTCCGCCCTGGTCGGCCTCGCCGCCGTAGGCGATGTCGATGGAGGTGATCCCCAGGTGCTGGACGAAGGGCGTGTAGTCCGAGCCCGACCCCATGTCGCCCAGGGGCACCAACCCGCCGGCGGCGATCTTGGCCCGGGCCCGCAAGGGCGGCGAGGCGTCCGGCGCGGCGGCCTCGGCCTGCAGGGCGGCGAGCACGCGGGTCTTCACCGACACGCCGGTCTCCGGATCGCGCACGTCGCCGGCGACCTCGTTGATCAGGGCCGAGGTCGAATAGCTGGCGTCGGCGTTCAGGAAGCCGTGACCGTTGGTGTCGCTGTTGATGTAGACGACGGCCTTCTTGCTCAGCTCGTCCGCATGGGTCTCCGCCCATTCCGTCGAGCCGATCAGGCCCGGTTCCTCGCCGTCCCAGCTGGCGTAGACGATGGTGCGGCGGGGTTTCCAGCCGGTCTTGGCCAGGACGCCGATGGCCTTGGCCTCCTCCATCATGGCGGTGTTGCCGGCCAGGGGATCGAAGGCGCCGAACACCCAGCCGTCCCGGTGATTGGCCCGGATCACCCATTCGTCGGGCGCCTGGGCGCCGCGCATGACCGCGATGACGTCATAGAGCGGCTTCAGGCTCCAGTCGGATTCCACCACCAGGTGCACCGGCGTGGTGCTCGGCCCCACCCGGTAGGTCATCGGCAGCTGGCCGCGCCATCCCTTGGGGGCCACGGGACCGGTGAGGGTGGCCAGGAAATGCTGGGCGTCGCCGTAGCCGATGGGCAGGGCCGGGATCTTCATGATCAGCGCCGAATCCTCGCGGCGGATGCGCTTGGCGTCCTTGGTGGCGCCATAGCCCGGGGTCAGCGGGTCGCCGGCCTCGATGGGCATGTCCAGCACCGAGCCGCGCTGGATCCCCTGCGGCGGCCGCGATGGCCCCTCGGGGTAGGTCGGCGCGTCGCCATAGCCGTCGTCCGCCGGGTCGGAATAGATGATGCAACCGACCGCGCCGTGCTCCTGGGCCAGCTTCGGCTTCAGGCCGCGCCAGCCGCCGCCGTAGCGGACGATGACGATCTTGCCTTTGACGTCCACGCCCATGCGGGCCAGCGCCTCGTAGTCGGCGGGCATGCCGTAGTTCACATAGACCAGGGGCGCGGTCACATCGCCGTCGCCCTGGAAGGCCAGGTAGGCGGGCAGCTCGGTCGCCGTCTTGGCGGAGGTTTCGTCCCCGGCCACCGGCTTTTCAGTGAGGGTGGCCTGGAAGGGTTCCGCGCCGGTGATCTCCAGCAACTCCTTCTTCGGCGTCGGATAGAGGACGTTGAACACCTCGATATGGGCGTCCCAGCCCCAGGCCTTGAACTGCTGCAGGGTGTATTCGGCGTTGGCCTTGTCGTGGGGGGAGCCGACGTTGTTGACCTCCGAGGCCATCAGCTTGAGGCGGGCGCGAATCTCGTCGGCGGAGAGGTTCTTGTCGAAGGTCGCCTCCGCCTGCGCCTCGGCGGCCGCTGACTTGGGCGTGAAGCCGATCGTGGGCGCCGCGCCGGCGCTCGACGCGATCAGCGCCGCGGCGCTTACCCCCAGGATCATTCGCAGACGGATGGATTGCATGATTTCGCCCCCAGTTCGAAAATCGTCCTCGCTGTCGTTTTCGGCGCGCCGTGGCGCCTTGTCGAGACGTCATCGGCGGCGTTTGAATGGAATCGCGCCTTGATCGCCGCGTCTGTTGCGGGACAAACCGGTTTGTTGCGGCGATGAAAGCGGAGGGGGCCATGCAGTCGAACGGGAAGGCCGCCGTCGTCCTGGTCACCGACTATGCCTGGCCCGATCTGGCCATCGAGCGAGAGATCATCGAACCGGCCGGCCTCGTCCTCGCCGCCGGCCCCTCGGCGCCGGGATCGGCCGCCGAGATCGAGGCCCTGGTTCGTGAGACCGATCCGAGCTCCATCCTGACCAACTGGGCGCCGGTGTCGGCGGCGGCGATCGCCTGGCCGACCCGGCTGCGGCATGTAGGCCGGCTGGGCGTGGGCCTGGACAACATCGACGTCGCCGCGGCCACGGCCCGGGGCGCCCTGGTCACCAATGTGCCGGACTATTGCGTGGAGGAGGTCTCCGACCATGCGGTGGCCTTGCTGCTGGCCTGGGCGCGGGGACTGATCGGCTTCGACGCCGCCGTGAAGGCGGGGGTCTGGGCGCCGGCGTCCGCGTCCCTGCGCCGGGTGCGGGACCTGACCGTGGGCATTGTCGGCCTTGGCCGTATCGGCCGGCGCACGGCGGAAAAGCTGGCGGCCTTCGGCGTGCGGCTGGTGGCCCATAACCGCGGTCCGCTGGCGGCCGGCGACCTGCCGGTTACGTCGATGGGGCTGGACGACCTCCTCGCCGCCAGCGACGTGGTGATCATCCATGCGCCGCTCAACGCCGACTCCCATCACCTGTTCGACGCGGCCCGCATCGGCCGGATGCGGCCGGGCGCCCTGCTGATCAACGTCAGCCGCGGGCCGATCGTCGACAACGCCGCCCTCCTCGCCGCCCTTGAGCGCGGCCATCTGTCGGGCGCCGGGCTGGATGTGGTCGAGGGCGAGCCGTCGCCGCCGCCGGCTCTGGCGGGCCGGGCCGACGTGATCATCACCCCGCACGTGGCCTTTTCCTCTGCCGCCTCCCTGGCCGAACTGCGCCGACGGGCGGCGCAGGAGGCGGTGCGGGTGCTGAGCGGGGAACCGGCCCTGCATCCCTGCAATCAGCCGGACGCCCGCCGATGACCGCAGCGCTGATCCGCGACCTGTTCGGCCGCGAAATCCTCGACTCCCGCGGCCGGCCCACCGTGGAGGCGGAGGTCTGGCTCGCCGGCGGCGCCTATGCGCGGGCCTCCGTGCCCTCCGGCGCCTCCACCGGCGCGGCGGAGGCGCATGAGCTCCGCGACGGCGATCCCGAACGTCATGCCGGCCTGGGGGTCCGCCGCGCCGCGGGCCATGTCGGGGGCGAGATCCGTGCGGCGCTGATCGACCTGAGCGCCAATGACCAGGCCGACATCGACCGACGGCTGGCGGCCCTGGACGGAACGCCGTCCCTTTCGCGCCTGGGCGCCAACGCCCTGCTGGCGGTCTCCCTGGCCGTGGCGCGGGCCGGCGCCCGGGCGGCTGGCCAGCCCCTCTGGCGGCGTCTCGCCGATATCGCCAGCGTCGCCGAGCCCAGCCTGCCGATGCCGATGGTCAACATCCTCAGCGGGGGCCTGCACGCGCGCCAGGGGATGGACGTGCAGGATTTTCTGGTGATCCCTGTCGGCGCCGAGACCTATAGCCAGGCTATCGACTGGGCGCTGCGGGTGCGGGCCGCGGCCGAGGCGCTGATGGCGGACGCCGGCCTTCCCACCCTGCTTGCCGACGAGGGCGGCCTCAGTCCGGGCTTCACCGACAGCCGCGACGCCCTGATCCTGATGGTTCGCGCCATTGAGGGCGCCGGCCTGCGCCTGGGCGAGGACGCCGCCATCGGCCTCGACATCGCCGCCAGCGGGCTCGTGCGCGCGGACGGAGACTACCGGCTCGAGCGCGCGGACCGGACCTGTTCCCCCGAGGCGATGATCGATCTCCTGGCCGGCTGGGCGCGGGACTATCCCATCGTCTCCATCGAGGATGGACTGGCCGAGGAGGACTGGGCCCACTGGCCGGCCCTGACCCGCGCCCTGGGTCACATCCAGCTCATCGGCGACGACCTCTTCTGCACCAACGCCGCGCGCATCGCCCGCGGCCTGCGCGAGGGCTGCGCCAACAGCGCCCTGATCAAGGTCAATCAGGCGGGAACCCTGACCCGCGCCCTGGACGCCCTGGCCGCGGCGCGGCGGGGCGGCATGAGCGGGGTGGTCTCGGCCCGCTCGGGCGAGACCGAGGACGACTTCATCGCCGACCTGGCGGTGGGGACGGCCGCGGGTCAGATCAAGATTGGTTCGGTGCGAAACGCCGAGCGGCTGACCAAGTACAACCGGCTGTCCCGCATCGAGGCGGACGGCCTGCCCTTCGCCGGCCGGACGGCCCTGGCGCCCTTGCCGGCCGGATCCGATAATGACCGCTGATCCCGTGGACGCCGACCTGGCCGATTTCGCCCGCGAGGCCGGCCTCGTCCGCCCGGGGGAAACCCCGATCTGGACGCCCCTCGCCGGCGGGGTTTCCTCCGACATCTGGCGGCTGGACGCCGGCGGGCGGACGGTCTGCGTCAAGCGGGCCCTGGCCAAGCTGCGGGTGGCCGACGATTGGCGCGCGCCGGTGGATCGTAATCTCTACGAATGGCGCTGGTTCGTGACCGTGCGCGCCCATTTTCCCGAGTCGGTCCCGAAACCCATCGCCCTCGATGAAGCGCGCGGTGTCTTCGCCATGGCCTTCCTGGCCCCGGCCGACCACCCCCTGTGGAAGGCGCGGCTGCTGGTCGGGGCGGCGGACCCGGCCTTCGCCGCCCAGGTGGGCGCCCGGATCGGCCAGATCCACGCCGCCACCGCCCGCGACCCGGTCCTGGCCGCCCGGTTTCCCACCGACGCCCTGTTCCACGCCCTGCGGCTGGACCCGTATCTGCTCGCCACCGCCCGCCGCCGGCCCGAGGTCGCCCCGGCCATTGAGGCCCTGGTCGCGCGCACGGCGGCGACCCATCTCGCCCTGGTCCACGGCGACGTCAGCCCCAAGAACATCCTCGTCGGCCCCCTCGGCCCGGTCTTCCTCGACGCCGAGACCGCCTGGTATGGCGACCCGGCCTTCGATCTCGCCTTCTGCCTCAACCATCTGCTGCTCAAGGCCCTGGTCGCGCCAGGCGCGCGCGACGATCTGCGGGCCAGTTTCCACGCCCTGGCGGGCGCCTACCTGGCGCAGGTGAGCTGGGAGCCGGCGGACGCCCTTGAGGCGCGGGCCGCCAGCCTTTTGCCGGGACTTTTCCTGGCGCGGGTCGACGGCAAGTCGCCGGTCGAATATCTCACGGCCGAGTCCCAGAAGGATCAGGTGCGCCGCACCGCCATTCCGCTGCTGTTGTCGCCCCCCGCGCGCCTGGGGGCGGTGCAGGCGGCCTGGGACGCGACGTTGGACGCATGACACTAGCTCCTCCCCCATTTATGGGGGAGGTGTCGCGAGCGCAGCGAAGCGACGGAGGGGGCAAGTGGAAGGCCGCGCACTTGCCCCCTCCGTCCCCTCACTTCGTTCGGGTCCACCTCCCCCATGAATGGGGGAGGAGCGGGGCGCGCGACTCGAACTTTCGTTCCAACCAAGGACCTATGCCCATGAAGACCCGTGCCGCCCTGGCGTTCGAGGCCAAGAAGCCGCTGGAGATCGTCGAACTGGATCTGGAGGGCCCCCGGGCCGGGGAGGTGCTGGTGGAGATCAAGGCCACGGGCATCTGCCACACCGACGCCTACACCCTGTCCGGGATGGATTCGGAGGGCCTGTTCCCCTCGGTCCTGGGCCACGAGGGCGCGGGGGTGGTGGTCGAGGTCGGCGCCGGCGTCACCAGCGTCAAGCCGGGGGACCATGTGATCCCGCTCTACACGCCGGAATGCCGGCAATGTAAGTCCTGCCTCAGCCGCAAGACCAACCTCTGCACCGCCATCCGCGGCACGCAGGGCAACGGTGTGATGCCCGACGGCGCCTCGCGGTTTTCCTACAAGGGCCAGACAGTCTATCATTACATGGGCTGCTCGACCTTCTCCAACTTCACCGTCCTGCCCGAGATCGCGGTGGCCAAGGTCCGCGAGGACGCCCCCTTCGACAAGATCTGCTACATCGGCTGTGGGGTGACCACCGGGGTCGGGGCGGTGATCAACACCGCCAAGGTCGAGCCGGGCGCCAACTGCATCGTCTTCGGCCTGGGCGGCATCGGCCTGAACGTGATCCAGGGCCTGCGGCTGGTGGGCGCCGACATGATCGTCGGCGTCGACCTCAACCCGGACCGCAAGGCCTGGGGCGAGCGGTTCGGCATGACCCATTTCGTCAACCCGGCCGAGGTGACCGGCGACCTCGTGGCCCACCTGGTGGAGCTCACCGGCGGCGGCGCCGACTACACCTTCGACGCCACCGGCAACACCACCGTCATGCGCCAGGCCCTGGAGGCCTGCCACCGGGGCTGGGGCGAAAGCATCATCATCGGCGTGGCCGAGGCCGGCAAGGAAATCGCCACCCGCCCGTTCCAACTGGTCACCGGCCGGGTCTGGAAGGGCACGGCCTTCGGCGGCGCGCGCGGTCGCACCGACGTGCCGAAGATCGTCGACTGGTACATGTCCGGCAAGATCGAGATCGACCCGATGATCACCCACATATTGCCGCTGGAGCAGATCAACGAGGCGTTCGACCTGATGCACCATGGGGAGAGCATCCGGTCGGTGGTGGTGTTCTAGGGGGGCGAAACATGGATATCTTGCACATCGCGAACGACCCGCAGTTCCCGCGTTACATCAATGCTTTGGCGTGCATCATCTGGGCCGCCATGCTGGGGTTCGCGCTGTGGAAACAGCACGTCAATCTCGGTCGAGTACCGTTTTCCGGTCGTTCGTTGATGTTCAGCCGAGTTGAGAGGCCGAGAACCTACTGGGTGTTGGTCGCCATCTACGCCGTCATCGTCTTGTGGTGTGGATTGGCTGCCGTGTTTGGCTGGGGCCCTAGCCACGTGACGCCGGGCGCCGTGTAGAAAACCTAAATGATTGAGCCTAGGTGGCGCCAGTCGGCGCGGTCGTGGAGCGGCCTCAAGGATACCCAACCGTCAGGCTACGGCGTCGAACGCATGATGGAATGGTTTTTCGAGGCTGGGGCCAAGTCAAGGACGCGGCCGCTTGGCCGCGCCGCTGCGCGGCGGCGCCTGCGGCGCCGTCCTTGAGTTGGCCTCAGCCCCGAAAGTACGCTGGCCATGCGATCGACGGCTTGGTCTCGTTCCCTGACCCCAAATCGTCATCCCGGCCGAAGCGAAGCGGAGAGCCGGGATCCAGGGGGGCTCGCAGGGGCGGTGGATGCGGCCCCTGGGCCCCGGCTCTCCGCTGCGCTCCGGCCGGGCTGACGAGGAGGGTGGCTACGCGCGGGGGGTGACGGCCTAGCCTCCGCTCATCCCGCCATTGCAGCCTTCCCCTCGAACGCCGCCAGCTCTCCCGCCTGCAGCGCGCTCCACTTCGCCAGCTCCGCCTCCAGCTGCCCATGCAGCGACCGGTACATCTCCCGGTGCTGCGCGGTGGGCGACGTGTCGGCGTCCTCCAGGTCCAGGGCGAAGGACGCCAGCTGTTCGTTGAGCATGCCGGGGAAGGCGAGGTTGGCTTCGGAGCCCTTCATGTTCACCTGCATCAGCACTCCCTCGATGTCCGCCAGCTGGGCGCGAAGCTTGGACGCCTCCGCGATCAGGGGCGACGCGCCAGCCTTGCCGGCCAATCCGGTCTTCGCCTTGTCCACCTCCGCTTCGGCGGCGCGCACCGCGTTCACCGCGTGGTGCAGCCGGTCGATGTCGGCCAGGGCCGCCATGGCCAGGTCGGTCTTGGCCTTGATCGCCGCGTCGGCGTTCTTGACCCGCGGGTCGGCGACCACCACCAGCGGCGCGGTGCGGGTCTCGCCGTCCACGGTCAGCTTCACCGTGTAGCGCCCCGGCGGCGCGAGGGGCCCGCGCGGGCTGGGGCCGGAATAGAAGGCGCCGGGGATCTGCTCCGGATCGTTGACCCGCAGGTCCCAGACCAGACGGTTCATCCCGGCGTTGGCGGCGATCTTGTCGTCGGGGACGATCTGGTCGGGCCATTCCGGCGGCTGCACCGGCTTGGTGTTCCTGGTGCTCGACAGATGCCGGATGGAGGCGCCGGCGCCATCGAGGATGTCGATGGTCAGCTCGCCCTTGGGGGCGGCCTTCAGCACATAGTCGATCAGCGCCCCGGCGGGCGGGTTTTCCCCGACCGGGCGGCGGGAATCCACCGCGTCCGGATAGTGCAGGCGAAGCGCCGTCTGCGGCGCATAGAGCACCACCGGATCCCCCGCCGTGGCCGGGCCGATCTGCCGCAGGGGGTTGATGTCGTCGAGGATCCAGAAGGCCCGGCCATGGGTGGCGGCGACCAGGTCGTCGCCCTTGATCACCAGGTCGTGCACCGGGCTGGCCGGCAGGTTCAGCTGCAGCGGTTGCCAGGCGCCGCCGTCGTTGAACGACACGAACACCCCGCGTTCGGTGCCGGCGAACAGCAGGCCCCGGCGCACCGGATCCTCGCGCACCACATGCACCACCGCCCCGTCGGGCAGGCCCGTGGTGATCGGCATCCAGGTCTTGCCGCCGTCGGCGGTCTTGAAGGCGTAGGGCCTGATGTCGTCCAGCCGGTGGCGGTCGACGGCCATGTAGGCCACCTCGGCGTCGTGGGGCGAAGGGTCGATCAGGCTGACATGGGCCCATTCGGGCATGGCCTTGGGGGTGACGTTGGCCCAGTGGCCGCCGCCGTCCCGGGTCAGGTGCACCAGGCCGTCGTCGGAGCCGGCCCAGAGCATCCCCTTGGCCAGGGGGGATTCCGCCAGGGCGAAGATGGTGTCGTAGTATTCGACGCTGGTGATGTCCTTGGTCAGCGGCCCGCCGGAGGCATACTGCTTGGTCCTGTCGTTGCGGGTCAGGTCCGGGCTGATGATGGTCCAGCTGTTCCCATGGTCCACCGACTTCCACACCACCTCCGACGCCGCATAGAGCACGTCCGGATCGTGCGGCGACAGCATCAGCGGCGAGGTCCAGTTGAACCGGTGCACCAGTTCCGACGCCGGGTGGCCGGAGTTGTCCACCGGCCACGGGCTGATGTCCTGGTCGACCTCGTTTGCCTTGTCATAGCGGCCGAAGGTGTTCTCCGCGTCGCTGTAGATGATCAGCGGATCGCGGGGGTCGGGGACCACGAAGCCGCTCTCCCCGCCGCCGGCCGGGAACCAGTCGGTGTCGTCGATCACCCCCTGGTCGTCGTAGCTGCGGACGGCGAGGTTGGAGTTGTCCTGCTGGGCGCCGTAGACCCGGTAGGGAAAGCCGGTGCTGACGGCCACATGGTAGAACTGCGCCGTGGGCTGATTGTTCTGGGTCGACCAGGTCTTGCCGCCGTCGGTGGAGACACTGGCGCCCCCGTCGTTGGCGTTGATCAGCCGGCGCGGGTCGGTGGGATCAATCCACAGGCCGTGGTGGTCGCCGTGGGTGGCGGAGACCAGGTTGAAGGTCTTGCCGCCATCGACGGACTTCATCATCCCGGTGTTCAGCACGTAGACCGTGTCCACCGCCTTGGGGTCGGCGTAGGTCTTGGAGAAGTACCAGGCCCGCTGGCGCAGGCGACCGTCGTCGCTGATCCGGCTCCAATGGCCGCCGGCGTCGTCGGAGCGATAGAGGCCGCCGTCCTTGGCCTCGATCATGGCGTAGATGCGCTTGGAATCGGCGCCGGACACCGACACGTCGATGCGGCCGAGGACGCCGTCCGGCAGGCCGTTGCCCTTCAGCTGGGTCCAGGTCGCGCCGCCGTCCGCCGAGCGGTAGAGGCCGCTGCCCGGCCCGCCGCTGGAGAAGTTCCACGGCTGGCGGCGCACCTGCCAGAGGGCGGCGAAGACGATCTTGGCATTGCTCGGGTCGAAGGTGACGTCGATCCCGCCGGTGTTCTCGTCGCGATAGAGCACCTTCTTCCAGGTCTTGCCGCCGTCGGTGGTGCGGAACACGCCGCGCTCGGCGTTGGGGCCGTAGGCGTGGCCGATGGCCGCCACCAGCACGGTGTTCGGATCGGTGGGATCGACGATCACCGCGCCGATCTGGCGGGTGTCCTTCAGGCCGATGTTGGCCCAGGTCTTGCCGCCGTCGGCGGACCGATAGACCCCGTCGCCCCAGGTGATGTTGCCGCGCAGGGCGCCCTCGCCGGAACCCACATAGATGACCTTGTGGTCCGACGGCGCCACGGCGATGGCGCCGATGGAGGACATGGCCTGGCTGTCGAATATCGGCGTCCAGGTCTGGCCGGCGTTCACCGTCTTCCACACCCCGCCGGCCACGCCGCCGAAATAGAAGGTCTCCGGCTCGCCGGTCACCCCGGTGACCGCGATGGCCCGGCCGCCGCGGTAGGGGCCGATGCCGCGCCATTTCATGGCGTTGAACAGGGAGTCGTTCACAGGGGGAGCGGCCGCGGCGGCCTTGCCGGACCCGTCGGCCGGCGCGGCCAGGGCAGGGCCGCCCGCCAGCAGCAGCACGGCGAGGCAGGGGGCGATCACGTCGCCAAGGCGTCGTCGGGTGGTCTGGTTCATGGTGGCTCCCCCTTCGATTCGCAGGCGGCGGACCCTGGGCCGACGTCGGTCTCAGGCGGTTCGCACGGCGATGCGCGGCCGCAGGTTGCGGCGATCGCCGAAGCGTAGCGGCTTTGCGGCGAGGGTCAAACCGCGGCGTTAAGCCGAGGCCCTACGCCATTGCCCCGCCCCTAAAGGTCGTCATCCCGGCCGGAGCGCCCTTGCGCGGAGAGCCGGGACCCAGAGGCCGGCGCCCGGCCCGCTGGGTCCCGGCGCTCCGCTTCGCTGCGGCCGGGATGACGAGTAGAGGGACGGCAATCCGGCTGATCGCGGCCCGCGCCGGGCTCCGTGTCCCCCCACCGTCAGGCTGAGCCGTCGAACGCATGATGGAATGATTTTTCGAGACCGAGGCTCAGTCAAGGACGCGGCCGCTTGGCCGCGCCGCGTCGCGGCGGCGCCTACGGCGCCGTCCTTGAGTGAGCCTCAGTCTCGAAAGTAGGCTTGGCATGCGATCGACGGGGTGGTGTCGTTGCGGTCGATTGGTTTCGAAATCCACAGGTGGCTAGGGCGGCGCAATTTCCTGGCATGCGGCGGCGTCAAACACGAAGTATCTGCGCCCGTCCAGAAGGTGCGACGAGTTCTCTCGCCACCATTCGGCAGCGTCGTCATTCGTCCCGGCTAATAGATCGACAGCCGCCTTTGCGTTTACGGCATACCCGCTGACGTTGACCGTGCGACCTGTCAGCAGCGCCCAGAATTGGCCTGAAAGTGATTTTGGACCCGATATGACGCCGACGCCGTGCCAACTCCGCCGCCTTCGCGCCACGGGAAGGCGTAATCCCACCCAAGCCTCGCGAACCCATGCCGGGGCTTCTCCTATCGGCGGGCAAATGATCTCTACGAACATGCGAATAGAGCCCAAGTCGGGATTGGCGTTGGTCAGGATTGTTGTGTCGCCAACGGACGAAACGCTTACAATCGGTCCGCAAGCAGCGCCAATATAGTTGGCGAAATTGCCGCCAAGTCAGCTGTGGAGTCGATGGGGCGCATGAAAGCGCCAGCCGCCCGCCTCACCCCGCCTTGCGCCACGCCACCACCTGCGCCCCCTCCACATCCACCTGCCGGCAGATCCCCGCCAGCGGACAGCGGCCGCAGGCGGGTTCGGCCGGCGAGCAGCGGGTATGGGCCAAGCGGCGCAGCAGGGCGTGGACCTCGAAGAAGTCGGCGGCGATCCAGCGTTTGGGGGCCATGTCCATCAGGGTCTCGTAGGCCTGGACGCTAGTGGCCGTCCGGCCGACGAGGCCGAGGCGTTTGGCGATGCGCAGGACGGCGCCGTCCACCACCAGGGCCGGGCGGCTCAGGGTGGAGACGTTGAGCACCGCCGCGGCGATGGCCGGGCCGACGCCGGGCAGGGCGGTCAGCCAGTCCATGGCCCGGTCCACCGGCAGGTAGCCGAGGAAGTCCAGATAGATGGGCCCGCGCTGGCGCATGATGGTGCGCATGAGCAGGGGGAGCTGCCGGGCCTTGCGGTCCGCGTCGGCGACCCCGGCGATCAGCGGCTCCACCGCCTCCGCCGGCGCCTCGGCGAGGGCCGCCCAGTCGGGGAAGGCCGCGCGCAGGCGGGCCAGGGCGACCCGCGTCGCCTCATCGCCGGAGCGCACGGCGAGGCAGCCCCGGATCAGCTGGGTGACGGGATCCGGACGGGCGTCCGCCCGCTGCGGGCCGAAGGCGGCCAGCAGCCGTTCGCGGACGGGTCCGAGACGGTTCGGGGTTTCGAAGGGCAGGATGGCTTGCATGCCTCATATCTAGAACAAACAAGGAACAAATGCAAGCGGCGACTCCTACCGCTCGAATTTCGTTGATAAAACAATGGAGGTGGTAGTTCGTTCCACCCCGTCCAGGGCGCCGATGCGGTCGATGAGGTCGTCCATGTCTGCGGTCGAGTCGGCGGCGGCGATGGCGATCATGTCGTAGGGGCCGCTGACCGAGTGCAGCATGCGCATCTGCGGCAGGGCCCGCAGGGCCGCCTCCACCGCCCGCGCCTCCTTCGGCCGCACGGTGATCATCACGTGGGCGCGGACAAGGCCCCGCTCGTAGTCGTCGGACAGGCGCGCCGCGTAGCCGACGATCACCCCGCGCCGCTCCAGTCGCTCGATGCGGCTCTGCACGGTGGTCCGGGATAGATTGAGGCGGCGGGCGAGGTCGGCGACCGGCGCGCGGGCATCCTCGCGCAGGGCCGAGATCAGGCGGGCGTCGGTGTCGTCCATCGTCGATCTGTCCATTCATGCCGGCGATACGCCGAAAATGCCGCGCCGATCCGTCCAGTTCACTACTGGCGTCCGACGGCGGCGTCGAGGACTCTTGAGCCTTGAGTCGCCGCGCGGGGCTGGTGACGACAAGGGAATCCGCGCCATGAAATCCATCGCCATCGTCGGGGCCGGCAAGATTGGCTCGACCATCGCCGACTTCCTCGGTCACTGCGGCGACTACGAGGTCACCGTCATCGACCGGTCCGCCGAACGGCTGGCCGCCCTGGACGACAGCGTCGGCGCCCGGCGCCTGCAGCTGGACATCGAGCGGCCCGATCAGCTGACCGCCGCCCTCGCCGGTCAGTTCGCGGTGCTGAGCGCCGCACCCTACCACCTGACCACCACGGTGGCGGAGGCGGCCCGGGCCAGCCGCACCCACTATCTGGACCTGACCGAGGACGTGGCCAGCACCCGGCGGGTGAAGGAGCTGGCGGCGGACGCCGAGACCGCCTTCCTGCCCCAGTGCGGCCTTGCGCCGGGGGCCATCACCATCATCGCCAACGACCTGGCCAGCCGGTTCGACAAGCTGCAGGACGTGCGCATGCGCGTCGGCGCCCTGCCGAAATACCCGTCCAACGCCCTGAACTACAATCTGACCTGGTCCACCGACGGGGTGATCAACGAATACTGCGAGCCCTGCGAAGCCATCGTCGGCGGCCAGCTGACCGCCACCGCGCCCCTGGAGGAATGCGAGTCGTTTTCCCTGGACGGGGTGACGTACGAGGCCTTCAACACCTCCGGCGGCCTGGGCACCCTGTGCGAATCCCTGGCGGGTCAGGTGCGCAACCTGAACTACCGCACCATCCGCTATCCCGGCCACTGCGCGATCATGAAGGCGCTGCTCAACGACCTGGGTCTGCGCCACCGCCGCGACGTGCTGAAGGACATCCTCGAGCACGCGGTGCCGGCGACCCTGCAGGACGTGGTGATCATCTTCGTCACCGTCAGCGGCTGGCGGGACGGCCAGCTGGTGCAGGAGACCTACGCCAACAAGGTCTACAGCCGCGTCATCGGCGGGGTGATGCGCAGCGCCATCCAGATCACCACCGCCGCCGGTATCTGCGCGGCATTGGATCTGCTGGCGGAGGGGGACTTGCCCCAGAAGGGCTTCATCCGCCAGGAAGACATCACCCTGGACCGGTTCCTCGCCAACCGGTTCGGTCGTCATTACGCGCAAACCGAGGCCGCCCACATTGCCGCTTGATCTCTTTCCCGCTTCCGTCGCCGACGAGGCCCGCGCCATCCTGGGCCGGCTTGGCCTTTCCGACGTGTTCGACACCGACGGCGCCGTCGTCGCCCGCTCGCCCCTGACCGGCGAGACCGTCGGTCGTCTCGCCGAGCTCAGCGCCGCTGAGGCGAACGCCGCCATCGACCGGGCCCACGACGCCTACCTGGCCTGGCGCAAGGTTCCGGCGCCCCGGCGCGGGGAGCTGGTGCGGCTGCTCGGCGAGGAGTTGCGGGCGGCCAAGGCCGACCTCGGCCGGCTGGTCACCCTGGAGGCAGGCAAGATCACCTCCGAGGGCCTGGGCGAGGTCCAGGAGATGATCGACATCTGCGACTACGCCGTCGGCCTGTCGCGCCAGCTGTTCGGCCTGACCATCGCCACCGAGCGCGCCGAGCACCGGATGATGGAGCGCTGGCTGTCCCTGGGCGTCGTCGGCGTGATCTCGGCCTTCAACTTCCCCGTCGCCGTCTGGTCGTGGAACGCGGCCCTGGCCCTGGTCTGCGGCGACGCCGTGGTCTGGAAGCCGTCGGAGAAGACCCCGCTGACCGCCCTGGCGGTGCAGGCCCTGTTCGAGCGGGCAGCGGCCAGGTTCGGCGATGCGCCGGCGAATCTCAGCCAGGTGCTGATCGGCGGCAAGGCGGTGGGCGAGGCCCTGGTGGACCACCCCCGCGTGCCGCTGGTCTCGGCCACGGGATCGACGGCCATGGGCCGGGCGGTGGCGCCGCGCCTGGCCGGCCGCTTCGCCCGGGCGCTGCTGGAGCTCGGCGGCAACAACGCCGCCATCGTCGCCCCCTCGGCGGACCTGGACCTCACCGTGCGCGCCATCGCCTTCGCGGCCATGGGCACCGCCGGCCAGCGCTGCACGACGCTGCGCCGCCTGATCGTCCACGAGAACGTCTACGACGCGTTGGTTCCCAAGCTCGCCAAGGTCTATCGCGACATTTCCGTCGGCGACCCCACCGCCTCGTCGGCGCTGGTCGGTCCGCTGATCGACGGCGGCGCGTTCACGGCGATGCAGAAGGCGC
>PLSW01000368.1:15542-19034 GCA_003165275.1 Caulobacteraceae bacterium | reverse complement strand
GACCCTAGGTTAGCGCCTATGGGCGAAGGCCGGGGTGAGCGGGCTAAGGGGGCCCAGTTCCACCGGCTTCCCATGCGGCGTGCGCCGGTAGGCGGCTTCCCAGGCGTCCTTGCGCGCGGCGAGGTCGGGGGCGGCGATGAGGCCGTGGTCGGCGACCAGGCCCTCCAGGGCCGCCACCCAGTGGTGGTAGTAGCGCGTCCCGTCATCGCCCGGGTCAGAGGCCAGTTGCCGAGAAAGCGCCGCGGCCCACTCCGGCCAGGTGAACACGCCCTCGGCGCTGAGGCGCACGGCCAGGGCGAAGGCCTGGGCCTGCCAGGGCTCGGCGAAGACTGGGCCCTCGGCGTCCCGGGGCAGGCCGGGAAGGCCTAGGGGGTCAGGCGCGCTCAAGATAGGGCTCCCAGAGGTCCAGGCTGACGGTGTCCCGGGGCGCGGCGTCCGGTCCCCAGAGCTCGCGGGCCGTGAAGCGGACGGTGTAGAGGGCCCGCGGGTCCTCGCCTTCCCCGTGGGCGTGGCGGTCGGGACAGACGTGGGCGCCGTGACAGCGCTCGATCACGCCTTCGCGGCCGCGGACGTAGCGCGGCAGGCGGGTGTGGCCCGTGGGGTGCAGGTTGCGGGCCCGCACCACGTCGCCCACCGCGAAGGCCGGCGGGCTCGGGTCCTCGCGCAGGTAGGAGCCCTGCCGCGCCAGGGCCGACGGCACGTCCGCCGGGACGAGCCTGGGGGTCGCCTTGGGCGCGGCGGGATCGGCCGTGGCGGTCGCCAGCTCCCGCGGCGTGACGAAGCCGCCGGCCAGGAGCATCTGGTTCAGGGCCTCGAACCAGCGCTCGTAGTAGGTCATGGCCAGGTAGGTCGCGCCCGGGATGCTTTCGCGCCGGTGGCGGCCGGCGTCTATGTTGCCGCGGGTGGGCGCGGCGATGACCAGGGCGTGGACCCGGGCCTCCCAGCCCGCGTGGAAGGGCGAGCCCGCCTCCGGCTCCGGAACCACGGCGCCCAGGCCGTGCATCCCGCCCATGTCGTGCACCCCGTTCACAGCCGCCTCGTCCCAACCATGCCGTCGCGGGTGACCAGGGCGGCGAGGGCCGCCTCGTCCAGGCCCTCGGTCCCGGCGGGGCGTTCGGGGATCACCAGGTAGCGGACCTCGGCGGTGGAATCCCAGACACGGACCTCGGTCTCGGGACCCAGGACGGTTCCGAATTCGGCGATCACGCCGCGGGGATCGATCACCGCCCGGGACCTGTAGCCCGACGACTTGTACCAGACCGGCGGCAGGCCCAGCACCGGCCACGGGTAGCAGGAGCAGAGGGTGCAGACGACGAGGTTGTGGACCTCCGGCGTGTTCTCCACCGCCACCATGTGCTCGCCCTGGCCGCCGGTGTAGCCCAGCTCGCCGATGGCCGCCGTGGCGTCGGCCAGCAGCCGGCCCCGATAGGCCGGGTCGTTCCAGGCCTTGGCCACCACCCGGGCGCCGTTGCGGGGGCCGACCTTGGTCTCGTAGTAGTCGACGATGGCGTCGAGGGCCGCCGGATCGACTAGGCCCTTCTCCACCAGCAGGGATTCGAGGGCCTTCACCCGCAGGGCGATGTCGGATGCGGGGTCCTGGCCGTGGGGGTGGTGGTGGTGATCGTGGGGGTGATCGTGGTCGTGGGGCATGGGCGCAGGGTGGCGGATGCCGAGGCGGAGGGGAAGTGGGGGAAAATCAGGAAAATCAGGGACACGTACAATATNNATATTGTACGTGTCCCTGATTTTCCGCCGGCGGGGATGGTCTTCTCCCGCAAGGGGAAAGGGCCAACATATGTATTGTTAAGGTAAACACAAAATTCATCTAAATAGAAAACCCCTCCCTAACCACCCTCGATCACGCCACCTTAAATACACCCGCCTCAATACTATCGCCCAAGATCAAATATTGGGCGGACCATGCTCCAGAACCTGCAACACATGCCGCAGACCGCGGCGACCCGGCGGCCGTTCCGGATGAAGCGGCGGCCGGAGGAGCGGGTGACGGTGCTGGGCGGGACCATGGACCTGGTCAAGGCCGCCGAGGTCTTCCACTTCATGCGCGGCAAGATCGCCGCGCGGCAGAAGGCCATCGTCGCCAACCACAATCTGCACAGCCTCTATCTGACGCGGACCGACCCCGAGATCCGCGACTTCTTCGCCAAGGCCGACCTGATCGAGGTGGATTCCGCGCCGCTGATCGCCTGGGCGCGGCTGAACGGCCGGCCGAGCCGGCGGTTTCACCGCTGCACCTATCTCGACTGGCGCGACGCCTTCTGGGAGGAGGCCCAGGCGGCGGGCTGGCGGGTCTATTTCCTCGGCGGGGCGCCGGGGGTGGGGGAGATGGCCCGCAGCAACCTGTTGGCCAAGTGGCCGGGGGTGGAGCTGGCGGTGCGCCACGGCTATTTCGACATGGCGGCCGGGTCCGCCGACAACGCCTATATCCTCGCCGATATCGCCGCCTTCCAGCCCGACATATTGCTGGTGGGCATGGGCATGCCGCGGCAGGAGGCCTGGGTGTCGCGCAACTACGCGGCCCTGCCGCCCTGCGTGACCCTCACCGTCGGCGGCGCCTTCGACTACGAGGCCGGGGTGCAGATCCCCTGCCCCCGCTGGCTGGGCCAGATGGGGCTGGAATGGCTGTTCCGGCTGAGCCTCAACCCCCGGCGGATGTTCCGGCGCTATTGCGTGGAGCCCTGGCGGCTGGTCGGCCCGGCGATGGGCGACCTCGCGGCCACGGCGCGGCGCAAGCTCAGCGGCGCGGACCGCATCGAGCGCCTGCGCATGGCCCAGGTGGTGCGGCTCTTCGACGGCCCGCCGCTGCGCGCCAACGGCCGCGGGGCGGGATCCCTGGCGCGACCGCCGGCGGGGTAGGATAATGGGCTCTACGCCTTTCCGACTTGGTTCAGGCGCCGCAATTAACCCAGTAGGTCGCGTGAAATAGGCCTTCTCCCCTTGAGGGAGAAGGTGGCTCGCGAAGCGAGACGGACGGGGTCGCGCCGGCCCATCCGATGAGGCGTCGAAAATGCGGTTGAGCCGCCGGCGCGACCCCTNNTCTCCCGCAAGGGGAGAAGGCCTAGAACCTCCGTGCTTCGAATGATTGGTGACTACGGGGAAATAGCCATGAGCGTCTGCGTCCTGGGCTCGCTCAACCTGGACATCGTCTGCAGGGTGGCCGAGCTGCCCGGTCCGGGGGAGACGGTGATCGGCCGCCGGGTGGACCGGTTCACCGGGGGCAAGGGGGCCAACCAGGCCATCGCCGCGGCCGCCTATGGGGCGAAGACGGCGATGATCGGGGCCCTGGGGCGGGACGAGGCGGCCGACCTGCTGCTGGCCCACCTGGCCGCCGTGGGCGTGGACGCGGGGGGGATCGTCCAGCTGGAGGGCATGACCAGCGGCCATGGCTATATCCATGTGAGCGACGCCGGCGAGAACATGATCGTGGTCATCAGCGGGGCCAACGCGGCCCTGGCCGACGCCCATGTGCGGGCG
>PLSW01000368.1:0-15494 GCA_003165275.1 Caulobacteraceae bacterium | reverse complement strand
TCGCCGCCGCCGCCCGCCGCCTGCTCTGCCGCCCCGGCCAGACCGTGGTGGTGACCCTGGGCGCGGCCGGCGCCGCCGCCGTCACCGCCGATGACGCCTTTCAGGTGGAGGGGCTGCCGGCCAAGGTCATCGACACCACCGGCGCGGGGGACTGTTTCTGCGGCGTCCTCGCCGCGGCGCTTAGCGAGGGGGCGGAGCTGCGGGCGGCGATGACCGCGGCCAACGCCGCGGCGGGGCTGTCCACGGAAACCGCCGGGGCGGCGGCGTCGATGCCGACGCGGGGGGCGGTGGAGAAGAGGTTAGGGGGGACGCCACGATAAACGCGATCATGAGGCCTTCTCCCCCAAGGGGAGAAGGCCCCAATCACACCGGCCAGCCCGGCCGGCGCATCTCGAACATCGCGTCGGGGCGCACCTCGACATAATCCCCCATCCGCCCCGCCCGCAGGATGGGGTGGGCTTCGGCGGTCTGGTAGACGCCGTCCTTGATCAATCGCTTGTCGATGTGCACGGCGACCACCTCGCCGAGGACGAGCCAGGTGTCGAGCCGGGTTCCGGCGGGGCCCTCCAGCTGGATCAGCTGGGTCAGGCGGCATTCGAAGTTGACCGGGCTTTCCAGCACCCGGGGCGGGCGCACCAGGCGGCTCGGGGCGTGGGTGAGGCCGGCGACCGCGAACTCGTCGATCTGGGGCGGCGCCGGCGCGCAGGTGAGGTTCATCGGTTCGGCGAGGGCCTTGGTGGCCAGGTTCCAGCAGAATTCCTTGGTGGCCGCCACATTGGCCACGGTATCCTTCCAGCCGATGGAGGCGAATCCGATGATCGGCGGAAAGTAGTTGAAGCCGTTGAAGAAGCTGTAGGGGGCCAGGTTCACCCCCCCGCCCTCGCTGATCGAGGAGATCCAGCCGATGGGCCGGGGGCCGACGATGGCGTTGAACGGATCGTGCCGCAGGCCGTGGCCGTCGGCGGGCTCATAAACGTGGGCTAGGGCGTCATCGACCATGGGCTTGCTCTAGGCGGCGGCCTGTTCGAACACCACCGTGGTCATGCTCAGGGAGCCGTATTCGATGTGGTCGGTCTCGAAGCGGACGGCGTCGTCCGGGGCGCGGGCGCCGAGCACATAGAGCAGCGGGCGGAAATGCTCCTCGCTGTTCACGGCCAGTCGGCCGCCCTGGCCGAAGCGGTCGTAGTGGACGATGGTCTCGGTGGCGCCGGCGGCGATCGCCTGGTGAATGTCCGCGCTGAACCGCTCCGCCCAGTCGAAGCCGGGGCCCTGGGGCGCCTGCCAGTCCATCAGGCTGAGGTTATGGACGATGTTGCCGGAGCCGGCGATCAGCACCCCCTCGTCGCGCAAGGGCGCCAGCCTGCGGCCGATATCGACGCAGGCCTCCAGGCCCAGGCCGGCGTCGAGGGAGAGCTGCACCACCGGAATGTCCGCCGCCGGCCAGGCCTTGCACAGCACCGACCAGGTCCCGTGGTCGAGGCCCCACTCCAGGTCCATCGCCACCGGCGTCGGATCCAGCAGCGCCGCCACCCGCGCCGCCAGGGCCGGCTCGCCGGGGGCCGGATACCGGACGTCGAACAGCGCCTGAGGAAACCGGCCGAAGTCATGGATGGTCCGCGGCTTTTCCATCGCCGTCACCGCGCTGCCTCGGGTTTCCCAGTGGGCGGAGATGCAGAGGATGGCCCTCGGCCGGGGCATGGCCGCGGCAATCCGCGCCCAGGCGCGGGTGACATCGTTGTCGGCGAGGGCGTTCATCGGGCTTCCGTGGCCGAAGAACACCACCGGCATACGTTGGGCCATCGCGCAGCTCCATCAGGTTTGCGAGGGCTACATGGGATGTCGCCGCCCCCGACGCCAGCCCGAAACTTCAGGGCATCCGAAGGCCGCGCGAGACGTTCACCTTGCCTAAACGCCGAATTTGGGGTTTGAGAGCCGCCAATCACCACAGCAGAAAGTCTCATGAAGGATCCCCTCAAGACAGGCTTCACCGATCGTCTGGCCACCGCGGCGGAGGCCAAGAAGGCCCTGCTCGCCAAGATGAAGCCGAAGCCGACCATCCCCGACCCCGATTTCGACAAGCGCGAGGAACTGCGCGCCGCCGAGCTGGAAGCCGTCCGCAAGGCCCGCGCCGACGCCAAGGAGGTCCTGCGCCTGGAGGCGCTGGCGCGGGAGGAGGAAGCCCTCGCCCTCGTTCGCGGCGAGCGCAAGGAGCGCAAGCAGCTCAGCAAGGTCGAGCAGAAGGCCAAGCGCGACGCCCGCTACGCCGCCCGCAAGGCCCGTCGCTGACGCGCAAACAGGCGCCGCGGTCGATCGCGGCGCTTGCGGCAAAATGCGCCCCTTCCACGCGGCCCCCAGCCTGCTATAGTTAACTGAGTTTGTTGGGGGTTTAGCGTATGACGTCGTTGCTGCCTCGCCGCCGGCGCTGGCGCGGCCTGCTGTTCATTCTGATCGTGGGCGGGGCTTCGGCCACCGCATACGTGGCGGTGTGCGCGACGGGCCTCGTCTGGTAGGAGCGGCCTGTCCGAGTGGAGAACGCGCGATGAGCATGAGTTTCCTGATTGGCGCGATCCTGGGATCGGCGATCGCCATCTTTGGCGGGCGGGCGCCCGCCCGGCGCCTGCTGGCGAAGATCCAGACCCGCTGGCCGCGCGACCGCGGCTGAGAGTCCCAAGCATCGCAACGGCCCGACCGGCCGGCGTCAGCGCCGACCGGACGAGCCCTGGCGGGACCTAGAGCACGCGCCGACGGAACAGGGCGTGGTAGATCAGCAGCACGACCACCGCGCCGATAATGGCGACGATGAAGCTGTAGAGGTTGAGGCCCGTGACCCCCACGGTGCCGAACATGTTGAATAGAAATCCGCCGACCACCGCGCCGACGATGCCGAGCACAAGGTCGAGCACGACGCCCTCCCCGGTGCGATTGACGATCTTGCTGCCGACAAACCCGGAGATCAGTCCGAGTACGATCCATGCAAGTATTGACACGCTAGCCTCCTGGCGTTCCCGCCCCGACACCTTCGCCAGGGCATGCTGATTGTGGGAAAGCTTAAGGCGGGCGGCGGTTCCAAGCCGGCCGATCGGGGTTCGCGGGAACCTTGAAGGCCCTTCGAGCGCTGGCGCTTGGAACAGGTCTCAAAGGTCGACCATGACTTTGTCCCTCGCCCGCGCCCCCGCGGCGTCCCCCGCCCCGTCCCCAGACGCCGCCCCCGCGGGGCTTCGCCACGTCAGCGACGAGCAGCCGGGCATCCGCAGGCGGCGCGCCGGCCGGGGATTCAGCTATCGGGATGAGGGCGGCGCCCTGGAGGGTGACCGCGCGACGCTGGAGCGTATCCGGCGGCTGGCCATTCCCCCGGCCTATGCCGATGTATGGATCTGCCCGGACCCCCTGGGCCACATCCAGGCCACCGGCCGCGACGCGCGAGGGCGCAAGCAGTATCTCTATCATCCCTGGTGGCGGGAGGCCCGGGACGGCGCCAAGTTCGCCCGCATGGCCGCCTTCGGCCGCGCCCTGCCGCGGATCCGGGCCCGGGCCGAGGCCGACGCGGCCCGGGCGGGGCTGAGCCACGAAAAGGTGGTCGCCGTGGTGGTGCAGCTCCTGGAGCGAACCCTGATCCGGGTCGGCAACGACGAATACGCCCGCTCCAACAAGAGCTTCGGCCTGACCACCCTGCGCAACCGGCATGTGCGGATCGACGGGACGGCGATCCTGTTCGACTTCCGCGGCAAGAGCGGGGTCGTCCATCGCACTGAGCTGCGCGACCGGCGCCTCGCCCGCATCCTGCGCGCCTGTCAGGACCTCCCTGGGCAGCGACTGTTCCAGTACCGGGACGCGGACGGCGGCCTGCGGCCCGTCGGCTCCCACGACGTGAACGCCTATTTGCGCGACATCACCGGCGAGCATTTCACCGCCAAGGACTTCCGCACCTGGGCGGGGACCCTGGCGGCGATCGAGCACCTGGCCGAGGCGGCGGAGCCGCCCTCGCCCGCCGCCGCGAAACGCACGGTGGCCGCCTGCGTCAAGGCGACGGCCGGGCGGCTGGGCAACACCCCGGCGGTCTGCCGGGCGGCCTATATCCACCCGGCGGTGCTTCGCGCGTTCGAGGCCGGAGTCCTGGCCGAGCGTTTCGCGCCGGCGGCGCCGGAACAGCACGAGGCGGCGTTGCTGGCGTTTCTGGACGCGCTGGAGGCGGATGGGGCTGGGTGAAGGTCCACCGGCAAGCGGGACGCCGACACATCACCTAGAGGCTGGATCCGACCTAGATATAGGGCCTGCGAGAAGAAGGCCTTCTCCCCTCGCGGGAGAAGGTGGCGCGCGCAGCGCGACGGATGAGGGGNNCTCCCGCGAGGGGAGAAGGCCTCGGCATAACGCCCCCATTTCGATGGGACCGCCGGCCGTAGGAACACGCCCCCCTACCCCTTCTGCTGGGCGTAGATCTTGACCACGCGGTAGAGGAAATCACGGCCCTCGAAGAGGGAGCGGACGCGGATGCGTTCGTTCAGGCCGTGGACGCCGTCCCCGTCCGGATCGCCGAACATGCCGGAGAGGCCGTAGGTCGGGATGCCGCCGGAGGTCATGTAGACCGCGTCGGTGGCGCCGGTGGACATGGTCGGGATCAGCGGCACGCCGGGCCACATCTGGCCGGCGACCTTTTCCACCGGATCCAGCAGAGCGGGGGTCAGGGGCGGGGCGGCGGGCGCCGGGGAGCGGGGCTCCTTGACGGTGATGGTCACCTTGGGATCGTTCACCACCTGGTTCAGGGTCGTCCAGACCTCCTCCACCGGGGTTCCGGGGAAGATGCGGCAGTTCACATTGGCCCAGGCGCGCTGGGGCAAGGCGTTCTGGGCGTGGCCGCCGCCGATCAGGGTCGCCACGCAGGTGGTGCGCAGCATGGAGTGCCAGCTGGCGTCCCGGGAGATGATCGCATCGGCCTTGGCGTCCATCGGCGCCTTGAGGATGGCCTGCATGGCCGCCCCCTGCTCGCCCCCGACCAGCTTGGACATGCGGTCGAAATAGAGCCGGGTGGCGTCGTTGAAATGGACCGGGAAGTCGTAGTCGTTCAGCCGACCCAGGGCCGCGCCGAGGCGGTAGATGGCGTTGTCGTGGATCGGGCGCGAGGAGTGGCCGCCCGGGTTGGTCGTCTCGAAGATGAAGTCCTGGTAGACCTTCTCGCCGGCCTGGATCCCTAGGCTGACGCGATCGCCCTTCTCGTCCAGCCGCCCGCCGGCGCCCTCGTTGAGGGCGAAGGCGGAGTCGATCAGCGGCTTTTCGTTGCGCACCAGATAGTCCGCGCCGTTGAAGGCGCCGGTGGTCTCCTCCCCGCAGGTGAGGGCCATCTTGATGCTGCGGCGGGGATGGAAGCCCTCCTGGCGATAGCGGACCAGGGTGTCCACCCAGACCGAGGCCATGGCCTTGTCGTCGCTGGACCCGCGACCGTAGAAGTAGCCGTTCTCCTCCACCAGGGTGAAGGGATCGCGGGTCCAGTCGGCGCGCTTGGCCTCCACCACGTCGATGTGAGCCAGGAGCAACACGCCCTTGGCCGAGGGATCGGCGCCGTGCAGCACGGCCACAAGGCCGCCCTCCTTGGGGTGGCCGGGGGCGGTGAACAGGTGGATGTCGGCGTCGGGATAGCCGGCGGCCTTCAGCCGCGCCGCCATCCGCTCGGCGGCCAGGGTGCAGCTGCCGTCGGAGAGCTCGGTGTTGGTCTCTACCAGCTCCTTGTAGGTGGCCCGGAACGCCGCCTGGTCCGGCGTCAGCGCCGGCTGCGCCAGGACCGCCCCCGCGCCCAGTCCCGCCAAAGCCAGCGCGGCCGCGGCGCCCCATCCCCGTATCGTCGTCATGCAAACCCCCAAGCGGACAACAGCCCGAAACCTGGAGGCGATCATTCACGAGGCGGGGGCCGACGTCGAGGGCGAATGGGGTCAGCGGGGCGTCTGGGGAATGGAAGAGCCTCCGGGCGGAGGAGCGAGGGCCGAGTGATCGCACATGTCGATCGTTCCGCAGCCGGCCAGGGACAGGGTCAAGAACGCCAGGGCCACGCAGGGCCAGCGACCAACAACCAGGGTCATGCACGCCTCCCCGGGCACCTGTCCGATCAAGCGCCAACCCGAGCAGTCAACGGCGTGATCGTGGCCAAACTCTGACGCTCGCCTTGCTGCGGCGCGATTGAGCGTTGCCTTGCGAGCGTGTGGGGTTCGGGACGCTGCCTCCGGTCGCTGCTCACCATGGCTAGGTTATTGGATTGCTGAGATTATAGTCATGGTGAGGGGCGCGTCCTTCACGCGTGTTGCGATCCACGCACGATCTCGCAGCTGTCAGGGGTTTGGAGGGCGACGCAGAGCCTGTCGTTAAACCGATCGCAGTTTAGCCGCTCTTCGCGCCCGCTACCCCTTTGCCTGGGCCATGATCGCCAGGGGCCGGCCCTCGTTGTCGTTGAAGAAGGCCATCCATTCCTCCGTGCCGTCGGCATGGCGGTGGATCATGTGCGGGGCGCTGACGAAGTCGGCGCCGCGGGCGCTCAGCGCGGCGTGGGCGGCGAGGATGTCGGCGACCTGGAAGTAGAGGATCGACGGCGACGGCCGGCCGCCCGACTGGGGGCTCGACTGGTCGAGGAGGAGCCGCACCCCGCCGCAATCGAAGAAGGCGAGATCGCCGAAGGTGAAAAGGTGCGGCAGGCCGAGCACGTCGCGAAACCACCGCTCGGCGGCGGCGACGTCGCTCACGGCCCGGCCGATCTGGCCGATGGGGCCAAGCTGCAGGGTCTGCGTCATATCCCTCTCCTTGCCCTTCAGGGCGCTGTCGCTTCGCACCCCGGACCAGAGGCGCAACTCCCCACGGCTGTCGAAACCCAGCTTGGCCAGGGCGTTGGAGACGTGGAACTTGACCGCGTCGACGCTGACCCCCTGGCGGCCGGCGATGGCGGTGTTGGTCATCCCGTGCCGCACGGCCTCCACCACCCGCCACTCGGCGGGGGTCAGGACGTCGGACCAGGGCGGTCGACCGCGCGAAGGGGTCCGGGGCATGACGCCACTCTAGGCAGGCGAAACCTGAATTTCACTACCCGACCGCCGGCCGCCTCCGGGCCTCGCCCCCAGCTTGAGAATCCGCCAAGGTCGTCCCCATGAGCAAAGACCCCTTCTTCACCCGCGACGGCGCGGGCTTCATTCCCGGCAAGGTCAGCGCCGGGCCGTGGGATCCCAATTCCCTGCACGGCCGCGTGGTGGTCGGCCTGCTGGGGGCCGAGATCGAGCGGGCGCACGGGGGCCCCGACTTCGTGCCCGCGCGGCTGACCGTCGACATGTACCGCCTGCCCGACCTGTCGCCGGTGACGGTGACCACCCGCGTCGTGCGCGAGGGTCGGCGGATCAAGGTGATCGACGCGGAGTTCTTCAGCGCTGGCACCTCCATGGCCCGGGCCACCTGCCAACTGCTGCGCAAGACCGCGGCCCCGGACGGGACCGTCTGGACGGCGCCCAACTGGGACGCCCCCGCGCCGGACGCCCTGCCCCCGCCCACGGATCCGCGCAGCGGGCTGAACGGCATGTGGGAGCTGCGGCCGATCACCGGCGCCATGGGCACGCTGGGCCGGCGAAGGCTGTGGATGCGCGAGGTGCGCGAGCTGGTGGGCGGGGTCGCCCTAACCCCCTTCGCCCGCGTCGCCCTGGCCGCGGACTTCGCCAGCCCCTTCGCCAACGCCGGCGATCAGGGCCTGCGCTACATCAACAGCGACGCCACCCTCTATCTGCACCGCGAGCCCGTGGGCGAGTGGCTCGGCTTCGAGGTCGCCAACCATCAGGCCACGGCCGGGGTCGCGATCGGCGAATGCTGGGTCTACGACGTGGAAGGCCCGGTGGGGATCGCCACGGTCGCGGCCCTTGCCCAGCAACGGCGGCTGGGCTGATTTGCCGCAGGCGTTAATTATATCGTGACATTGTTCGCGCCAAAATGCCCGGATCGATTGCAGTCCTCAACCCGAAAGGGGCGGTCTCTATGTCGTTACCGATGCAACGGCCGATCGGGCCGCCGAACCTGCCGTACCTTACCCAGTCGCAGCTGACACAGTTCATCGACGCCCATGAGCGCTTCCTGACCAACCAGCCCCGGGGCAAGCGGGCGCTGATGCGGTTCCTGCAGGCCGAGGGCATGCATCTCAGCGGCCGGCGGCTCTGCGAGGCGGACTTCACCGGGGCGGATTTCCGCAACGCCCGGATGATGCGCACCGATTTCGAGCGGGCCTATCTGTTCTGCGCCGACCTGAGCGGCGCGGACGCCAGCGAGGCCAACTTCCGCCGCGCCGACCTTCGGGGCGTGGCCCTGCGGGACGCCTGCCTGGAGGGGGCCAACCTGGACGAGGCCGACATGCGCGAGGCGGTCCTGGCGGTCAGCAGCGCGGAAGGCGACCTGAAGATCACCGGGGGCGCCGCGGCCGACTCCCGCAGCGGCGGACCGACCACCTTTTCCGTCGACTTCACCAACTGCTCGATGAAGAAGGCCAAGCTGCGCAGCGCCAAGCTGAAGGGCGCCAACTTCGCCGGCGCGCTGATGGAGGGCGCCGACCTGGAGGGCGCCAACCTCTCCGGCGCCAACTTCCAGGGAGCGGTGCTGATCGGCGCCAAGCTGGACGGGGCGATCATCGATCGGGACGCGCTGAAGGACTGCGTCCTCGACCCCTCGGACGCGGCCATCGCCAAGGCGGCCGTCCTGCGCGCCCGCCTGGAAGAGGGCGAGGCCTGGATCCGCAGCAACGGCAAGATCGGCGCGGCCGCCCGGCTCAACGACGAGGACCTGCGGCCCCTGAACGACGCGTTCGAGGCGCGGCGGCTGACGGCGCTGATGGCCCACCGCGCCTGCGCCATCGGGGTCAGCTTCGCCGGCGCCCAGCTGCAGGCCGCAAGGTTCGACGGCGCGGACCTGCGGGACGCCGACTTTTCCGGGGCCGACCTGCGCGGCGCCTCGTTCCGGGGGGCCAACCTCCACCACGCCAGGTTCGACAACGCCAATATCCGCGGCCTGCCCCTGGGCCCGGACCGGGTCGCCGAGGTGGATTTCACCGCGGCCCGGTACAGCATGACCGCCTTCGCGAGCGCGATTCGCTAGGCTTGGCGCCATTTCGCCGTCATGGCCAAGGCCGCGCCCTGGCCCGCCGCCGCGCCCGCCAATGCAATCATGACGTATTTCGTCGTTCGACTCTCCCATTCCTTGCGCTCGAAAGACCAGGACAGGTAAGCCGAAACGCCGACCCGTCCGATTTCGGGCATTCGGCTGTGACGCAACGTCGCAGGGAAGATGAAAATAGTTCTCGTTAACGATGGCCCAACTGAACTCGGCTAGTGTTTCCCTATCGCTAGACCGGTGGCGCGGAGGAGAAACAACGGCATGTCATCGCCGACTTCACGGCTGATCGAACCCCAGAACCTGCCCTACTATTCGCAGATTCAGCTCGATCAGTTCTTCGACGCCCACGAACGCTTCCTGAAGAACCTGCCGCGGGGGCGGCGGGCGGTGATGCGCTTCGTCCAGGCCCAGCAGATGAACCTGTCCAATCGGAAGCTGTACGAAGCCGACTTCACCGGCGCCAGCTTCCGCGGCGCGAGAATGTCGTTCGCGGATTTCGAGCGGGCCTATCTGTTCTGCGCCGACCTGACCTCCGCCGACGCCCGCCAGGCCAATTTCCGCCGCGCCGACTTGCGCGGGGTCAGCCTGCGCAACGCCTGCCTGGAGGGGGCGATCCTCGACGAGGCCGACATGCGCGAGGCGGTGCTGGCCGTCAGCGGCGGCGGCGGGGATATCCAGCTCGCCGGCCGCAGCGCCGAACAGGGTCATGGGTCGGGCGCCTATTCCGTCGACTTCAGCAACTGCTCCATGCGCAAGTCTAAGCTGAAGAGCGCCAAGCTGAAGGGCGCCAACTTCGCCGGCGCCCTGCTGGAAGGCGCGGATCTGGAGGGGGCCAACCTGACGGGGGCGAACTTCAAGGGCGCGGTGCTGATCGGCGCCAAGATGGAACGGGCGACGATCGACGCGGGCGCCCTCGAAGGCTGCGTCCTGGACCCGAGCGAGGCCGCCCGCGCCAAGGGGCGCGAACTGCGGGCCCGGCTGGACGACGCCGAATCCTGGATTCGAAGCAACGGCAGGATCGGCTCCGCGGCGAAGCTGGACGACGAGGACCTGCGGCCCCTGGACGTGGCGCTGCGCGGCCGCCGGCTGACGGCGATGAGCGCCCAGCGTGCCTGCGCCGTCGGGGTGACCTTCGCCGAGACCCAGTTGCAGGGCGCGAGGTTCGACGGCGCCGACCTGCGCGACGCCGACTTCTCCGGGGCCGACCTGCGCGGCGCCTCCTTCCACGGCGCCAACCTGCACCACGCCCGGTTCGACCGCGCCGACCTCCGCGACCTGCCCCTCGGCCCCAGCCGGTCCGCCCCCGTGGACCTCGCCGACGCCCAGTTCAGCCCGTCGATCCTGGCCAGCGCGATCCGGTAGGGCGTTTTGGGCTAACTGGAACGGCGCTTTGCGGCGGACCGACGCCCCCTCCGTCCCCTCGCTTCGCTCGGGTCCACCTCCCCCGCTTCGCGGTGGAGGAATACGTTCGCTTTGCTCCACCGTGAAACGGGGGAGCTGTCGGCGAAGCCGACTGAGGGGGCGTCGGGCCGCCGCAAAATTGCTACCCCAGCGCCTGCCCGAGATCTCGGATCAGGTCGTCGACGTCCTCAATGCCCACCGACAGGCGGATGAAGGAGTCCGAGATGCCCAGGACGGCGCGCTGCGCCGCGGGGATGGAGGCGTGGGTCATGATCGCCGGGTGTTCGATCAGGCTTTCGACGCCGCCTAGGCTCTCGGCCAGGGTGAAGAGCTCCGTCCGCTCCAGCATCCGGCGGGCGGCGTCCAGGTCCCCGGCCAGCTCGACGCTGACGATGCCGCCGAAGGCGGACATCTGACGCGACGCCAGGGCGAACTGCGGGTGGCTGGGAAGGCCGGGGTAGATCACCCGCCGCACGGCGGGCTGGCGCTCCAGCCATTCGGCGACGGCCAGGGCGCTGGTGGTGTGGCGCTCCATCCGCAGGGCCAGGGTCTTCAGGCCGCGTAAGGCTAAAAAGCTGTCGAAGGGGCCGGAGATGGCGCCGACGGCGTTCTGCAGGAACTTCAGCTGGTCGCGCAGATCGGCGTTCTCGCCGACCACCGCCACCCCGCCGACCATGTCCGAATGGCCGTTGAGGTATTTGGTGGTCGAATGCACCACCACGTCGAAGCCCCGCTCCAGGGGCCGCTGGCAATAAGGGCTGGCGAAGGTGTTGTCGGCGACACAGGCGATGCCCCGGCGTTTGGCGAGGGCCGCCAGGGCCTCAAGGTCGGCCAGGCGCAGCATGGGGTTGGAGGGGGTCTCCACCCAGATCATCCTGGTGTTGGGCCGCAGCGCCGCCTCGACGGCGGCGAGGTCGGCGAGGTTCACGTAACTGAACTCCAGCCCCGCCGAACGCCGGCGCACCCGCTCGAAAAGGCGGTAGGAGCCGCCGTAGAGATCGTCCATGGCCACCACGTGGTCGCCGCAGTTCAGGGTCTCCAGCACCGTGGCGATGGCGGCCAGGCCCGAGGCGAAGGCGAAGGCGGCGGTTCCGCTCTCCAGGTCGGCGATGCAGCGCTCGAAGGCGAAGCGGGTGGGGTTCTGGCTGCGGGCGTATTCGAAGCCCTTATGGTGGCCGGGGCTTTCCTGGGCGTAGGTGGAGGTGGCGTAGATCGGCGTCATCACCGCCCCGGTGGTGGGGTCGGGATGCTGGCCGGCGTGGACGGCGCGGGTGGCGAAGGCCTGGCGGTTGGTGGGCGCGGCGTCGGTCATCGGGCGGTGAGCCGCAGATGGTTGATCAGATCGACCCGGGTAATGAGCCCCATGAATTCCTCCCCGTCGACCACCACGGCCACCTCGTTGCGTTCAAATATCGGCGCCAGATCCTCCAGCGGCGAATCCGCGGACAGGGTGCGGACCGCCCCGGTCATGGCCGATTTCACCGGCTGGGCGAAGCCCCTGGCGCGCTGGGCGTCGCGGCCCTCCACGGCGGCGAGGACGTCGCTCTCGTCGAGGATGCCCACCAGCCTGCCGTGGTCCACCACCGGCAGCTGGCTGATGTCGGAGGAGCGCATGCGGTTGTAGGCGGTCAGCAGGGTGTCGTCGGGGCCGATGGAGACCACCCCGCCCTCGGCGTAGCGCTTGGTGATCAGGTCGCGCACATCGCCATGCAGGTCCCGAGGGCTGAAGCCCTGGGCGGCGACCCAGAAGTCGTTGAAGACCTTGGTCAGGTACTTGTTGCCGCTGTCGCAGACGAAGGTGACCACCCGCTTGGGCGTGGTCTGCTCCCGGCAATAGCGCAGGGCCGCGGCCAGGAGGGTTCCGGTGGAGGATCCGCCGAGGATGGCCTCCTTCCGCAGCAACAGCCGCGCGGTCTCGACGCTCTCGCGGTCGGGGATGGCGTAGGCCTCGCCAACCAGATCCATCTGCGCGTTCACCGGGATGAAGTCCTCGCCGATGCCCTCGATGGTCCAGGAGCCCGCCTCGCCGATCTTTCCGGTCTTCACATAGTCGTAGAGGATCGAGCCCACCGGGTCGGCCAGCACCATCACCGTCTTGGGCGAGACCCGCCTGAAGAAGCGGCCGAGCCCGGTGAGGGTGCCGCCGGAGCCGACGCCGACCACCACCGCGTCGATGTCGTGGTCCATCTGCGCCCAGATCTCCGGCGCCGTCGTGGTCTCGTGGGCGGCGGGATTGGCGGGGTTTTCGAACTGGTTGACGTAGATGGCGCCGGGGATGGACTGGGCCAGGGTCTGCGCCATGTCCTGATAGTATTCCGGGTGGCCCTTGCCGACGTCGGAGCGGGTGAGGCGCACGTCGACGTTCATGGCCCGCAGGTTGAGGATCTTCTCCCGGGCCATCTTGTCCGGCACGATGAGGATCAGCGGATAGCCCTTCAGGGTGGCGACCTGCGCCAGGCCCAGGCCGGTGTTGCCGGCGGTGGCCTCGATGATCACCCCGCCCGGCTTGAGGCTGCCGTCCGCCTCCGCCGCCTCGATCATCGAGCGGGCGACCCGGTCCTTGATCGAGCCGCCGGGGTTCTGGTTTTCCAGCTTGAGGAAGAGTCTGCAGACGCCGGTGTCGATGCCTTTGACTTCCAGCATCGGGGTGTGGCCGATCAGGTCCAGCGCGGAGCCGACGGGCTTGGAAAGGTCGTCCAACAGATCGCCGGAATGGGCCATCGCGCGTCTCCTCAACGAGTCGCCACGTTAACGCATTGGCGCAGGAAAAGCCCATGGGGATGCGGGGGATGGGGCATGGATTGGCGGGGGGAGCGGGCGGATGGGGAAGATTGGGCCTGAAGCTTGTGCGACGGACCAACGCCCCCTCCGTCAGTTCGCTGCGCTCACTGCCACCTCCCCCGCTTCGCGGTGGAGGAAATCGATACGCGCGTTGTCCTCCACCGCGAAGCGGGGGAGGTGGCAGCGCGAAGCGCTGACGGAGGGGGCGTTGGTCCGTCGCACGGGCCCCTGAAATTGCCCCCCCTACCCCCGCGCCAGCCGCAGAAACTCCTCCCGGGTGCGCGGGTCGTCGTGGATCACCCCCAGCAGGCGGCTGGTGGTGAGGGAGGTGCCGGGGGTGTTGACGCCGCGCAGGGTCATGCAGCTGTGCTCGGCCTCGATGACCACCCCGACCCCGGCGGGCTGCAGGATGTCCTGGATGGCTTCGGCGATCTCGGCGGTGAGCTTTTCCTGGATCTGCAGGCGGCGGGCGAAGCCGTGCACCACCCGCGCCAGCTTGGAGATGCCCACCACCCGGTTGGTGGGCAGATAGCCCACGTGGGCCTTGCCGACCACCGGCAGCATGTGGTGCTCGCAGAAGCTGATCACCGGAATGTCCTTGAGCACCACCAGCTCGTCGTAGCCGCCGACCTCCTCGAAGGTGCGGCGCAGGTATTCCCGGGGATCGGTCTCATAGCCGGCGAAGAGTTCGCGGTAGGACCGCGCCACCCGGCCCGGGGTGTCGGTGAGCCCCTCGCGGCTGGGGTCGTCGCCCGCCCATTCGATGAGCACGCGGACGGCGGCCTCGGCGTCGGCCTGCGTGGGCTTGGGCATGGGCGGGTCTCCAGAACAGTCAACAGGCGGGGCCTTGTCGGCGCCTCTACGCAGATGGGCCGCCCGCGGATCAACGCAAGGCGGCGGCACGGGGTCACGCCATACAGAAGGCCGGGCCGGAACGGAACCGCGATATGACCCGTGAGCCCTTCCCCTCGATGGGGAAGGGTTGGGTAGGGGTGTGGCCGCCGGCGTTGACGCAAGGACCGCGTTCGACTCCAATCGCGTTCTTCGCCCCGACTGTGGCGGCCACACCCCCAACCCTGCCCTTCCCCCATTGAGGGGGAAGGGTTCTGAGTGGATGAACCGCGAGCGGATCAACACATGAATGACAAGTTCTTGAGCGGCCTTTGTCTCGCCCTGACCGTGACGGCCCTCCTCGCCGCGGGATCCGCCGCCGCCCAGGACTGGCGCCCCCTCGACCCTGAGAACACCCTGGTGATCGATACCAGCAAGGGCCGGATCGTCGTGGAGTTGCGGCCGGATTTCGCCCCCAAGGCGGCGGAGCGGATCAAGCTTCTGACCCGCGAGCACGTCTACGACGGACTGAAGTTCCACCGGGTGATCGACCATTTCGTCGACCAGACCGGCGATCCCGGCGACCACGACGGGGGCGTCTCCAAATATCCCAACCTGCCGGGAGAGTTCCGCTTTGGCCTGACCCCGGGGCGCTACACCGTGGCCGTGGCCGGGGCCGACCGCACCGCCGGCTTCATCGGCTCCAGCCCCTTCGAGGCGGAAGCCCAGGCCACAATCACCCGCCGCCCCGACCACAAATTGCCGGCCTGGGGCGACTACTGCCCCGGCGTCGCCGGCATGGGCCGGGACGTGGGCGAGGACACCGCCAACGCCGAGTTCTTCTTCATGCGCGACGCCAGCCACCACCTGGACCACAGCTACACCGTCTTCGGCCGCGCCGTGGTCGGCCTCGACGTGATCCGCGCCATGGCCGTGGGCGAGCCGCCGGCGGCGCCGGACCTGATGCTGAAGGCGCGGATGATGGCGGATATGCCCCCGGCGGAGCGGCCGAAGATCGAGGTGGCCGACACGTCCGGGCCGGCGTTCAGGGCGCTGGTGGAGCGGGCGCGGCGGGCCAAGGGCGCGGACTTCAGCGTGTGCGACGTGGAGGTGCCGGTCCAGGTGGGGCGGTAGGAGAGTTTCGGTGACAGTTTACTAAACNNTAGTAAACTGTCACCGAAACTCGGCGCCCAGGAAGCACCGCCGGTTCGCCCGTTCCCGAAACCACTCGCCCGTAGGCGCAGGCGCGCTCGCCGACAAACCTGGCCACCGGGTAGCTTGCGGCGGCGATGGTGATTGGGGAGCGGATGATGCGTTTGGCTTGGGGTTGGATGGCGGCTGGGGTGGTGGTCGTCGCCGGCGCCGCC
>PLSW01000192.1 GCA_003165275.1 Caulobacteraceae bacterium | reverse complement strand
CGGCGGCGGAGGCGGCCGCCCAGCCCGCCTACGACCTGGAAATGACCCCGGAGCGCAAGGCCAAGATCCAGGCCCGCTGGGCGCTGCTGCTCTCGCGCAAGGATCGCGTCGTCGACGTGGTCCATGACGCCCTGGCCACCCAGCACCCCGATGTGAGGGCCGAGCTGATGGCCCGGGCCCTGAACGACCGGCTGCTGGAGTTCGAGCGGTTCGAGATGCTGAACTACACCATCAAGGCCAATGCCGAGCGGCTATGCGCGACGCTGGGCGTGACCCTGGACTGGGACCGCTGGGCGGACGCGCCCTGGGCCGTCGCCGAGGCGGACGGGGAGCTGGAGTGGATGGTCGGGTGCGGGCCGGGGCCGTGAGGCCGATGCGTAAATCGGGGTAAATCGGGGACACGTACAATTNNAATTGTACGTGTCCCCGATTTACCCTAGCTCACGTTGACCACAGATCGAATGAAACGCCCATTCGCAGATGTGTGCATCCCCCAGCCGCACGCGGGGAGGACTCGGGATGTCGCAGCCCGCAAATGCTCACCGGATTGGCAGACTGGATGCAAATCCGGGCATCGGCCCCGCGGAGTGCAACACGCTTAATCGTCAGGGCCGGACGACCGGTGATGGGGCCAGAGTTTGATTGCGTTTCGAACGCTTAAGCCTGACGATTCCAGTCGCTCGGAAACCCGCCGTACAGCGGGGCGCTGACTGCCCCGCAAGACCCGAAACCTCGCGAGACAAGGACCCTTAGATGACCGACGATTCCGTTTCCGACCGCGCCATCCTGGGCCGTCGTTCGTTCCTGTTCACCGCGGCGGCGCTCGCCGCGGCGGCGCCGGTGCTGACCGAAGGCACGATGGCCGAGGCCCGGCTGAGGTCTCAGATGCGCGGCGTGCTGCCGGACGACGCGGTGATCATCAACGCCAACGAGAACCCGCTGGGCCCCTGCAAGGCCGCCCTCGACGCGATCACGGCCATCGCCCCCTCGGGCGGGCGTTATGACCGCTCGGGCATCCTGGAAAAGTTCACCAACGAGTACGCCAAGCAGCAGGGCGTGACGCCGGACAGCGTGGCCGTCTACGCCGGTTCGTCCGAGCCTCTGCACTACATGGCCCTGGCCTATACCTCGCCGACCCGCAGCTTTGTCACCGCCGACCCGTCCTATGAGTCCCCCGCCGCGGCGGCGACGGTCGCCGGGGCCAAGACCATTCGCGTGCCGCTGACCGCCGGGTTCGCCCACGATGTGAAGGCCATGGTCGCCGCCGATCCGAACGCCGGGCTGATCTATATCTGCAACCCGAACAATCCGACCGGCACCATCACCCCCCGGGAAGACATCCTCTGGGCCCTGGACAACAAGCCCAAGGGCGCGATCCTGCTGGTGGACGAGGCCTATATCCATCTGTCCGACGAGCAGTCGGTGGTGGATCAGGTGGCCGCCGGCAAGGACATCGTGGTCCTGCGCACCTTCTCCAAGATCTATGGCATGGCCGGCATCCGCTGCGGCGTCGCCCTGGGCCGTCCGGACCTGCTGGGCAAGCTGCAGGCGTATTACCAGAACCAGATGCCGGTCACCTCGGTGGCCGCCGCCTACGCCTCGATCACCGACCCGGAGCTGATTCCGATCCGCAAGAAGATCATCGGCGACAACCGCCGCGAGACCCTGGCCTGGCTCAAGGCCAGCGGCTACGCCGTGGTGGGCAGCCCCAAGTCCAACTGCTTCATGATCCAGACCGACCGGGACGCCCACAGCGTCATCGCCGGCATGGTGGGGGAAAAGGTCTATATCGGCCGGGTCTGGCCGGTCTGGCCGAAGGCGGTGCGCATCTCGGTCGGCACCGCCGACGACATGGCCAAGTTCCGCGTCGCCTTCAAGAAGGTGATGGATGCGCCGCCGGTGAAGACCGCCGCCCTCGATATGGACATGTACGCGCCGAAGACGACGAGCGGGGCGATCTTCCTGTCCTGATCCCCGTCAGGCGGATGCGAAGAAATCCTTCTCCCCTCGTGGGAGAAGGATTTCGGCCGCGCGCGCCCGCCGGAGCTTGATCGGACCGCGACGATATGTTCATGGTATGTTCCATGATTCATGATCGCGATCTTCCGCGTTATGAGGCCCTGGAATAGGCCCCGCCCGCCGTCGGAGCGGGGCGCCGGATTCCCCGTATTGCGAGGCGAGCCTTTCCCACGGCGTTGCGGGCGCGTTGCACGACCGCCCCCGCGTGGTTCGAGACGCGCCTTTGGCGCTCCCCGCCATGACCGAGGGATGGGATCGCAAAATCCTAGTCATGGTGAGGAGCGGCCCCGCGGGGGACGCGTCTCGAACTAGGCACGCCGCGCCCGCCGCTCTCTCCCCCAACCGCTCCCCTCACCCCCCATCAATGCTCCCTTGACCTCCTTTGGCATATTAGTATGATAATTAGACGATCGACCCTCCAGAATGGGTCGGCGCGTCATCAGGGGAGGGGACCATGACGAATTTCCAACGCCTATTGCTGGGCGCGACGAGCCTGGCGACCATCGGCGCCGTGGCGCTGCCGGCCGCCGCGCAGACCACCAGCCAGACCACAGGCCAGGCGACAGGCCAGGCCGGCGCGCCGGCCGACAAGAGGGCCGCCGACGAGGTGGTGGTCACCGGGGTCCGCGCCAGCATGCGCGACGCCATCAGCCAGAAACGCGCCGCCACCGCCATCGTCGAGACCATCTCGTCCAAGGACATCGGCGTGCTGCCGGACGTGACCATCGCCGACGAGCTGGACCGGCTGCCGGGGATCAACGCCACCCGCGATCGGGGCAACGACAGCCAGGCCGCGGTGCGGGGCCTGGGTCCGCGCCTGGTGCTGGGCCTGGTCAACGGCCGCGAGGTCGCCTCCTCCGAGCCGGACCGCAATGTGCGCTGGGAGATCTATCCCTCCGAGGCGGTGTCCGGGGTGACGGTCTACAAGTCCCAGTCCGCCGACCTGATCGCCGGCGGGGTGGCGGCCACCATCGACATCCATACCCTGCGGCCCCTGGACTATTCCGGCCCCGCCTTCACCGCCCGCCTGGGCCCGCTCTACAACGACGGCGGCGGGACCATCCCGGGCTATTCCCCCTGGGGCGTCCGGGGCAGCGGCGAATACGTGCTCAAGCTCAACGACGACCTCGCCGTCGCCGTGGGCGCCAGCTACCAGAAGCAGAAGAACGGCTACGTCTCGTTCCAGGGCTGGGGCTACAACACCCCGCAGACCGGCAGCCCGCCGACCCTGAATGGGGTGGTCACCAACACCCCCTGGGGGGCCCAGACCGAGGTCGACGGCCTGACCGAGACCCGCACCGGGGTGACCACCGCCCTGCAATGGAAGCCCACCGACCATTTCGAGGTCAACTTCGACGTCCTCTATTCGGACGTGAAGATCGACGAATACCAGGAACAGGCCTGGTACGGCCGCAACGGCGTGTGGAGCGATTGGGCTGGCAACAACGCCAATGCGGGCGATCCCTACAATGGCGCCACCTTCACCGTGGCCAATGGTGACGTGGTCAGCGCCACCCTGCCCTATTCGTCGGTCACCAACGTCATCGCCCACTACACCGAGGACAAGACCCTGTTCGCCACTGGGCTGAACGCGATCTGGAAGAACGACGTGTGGAAGGTGAAGGGGGACGTCTCCTATTCCGGCGCCTCACGGGTCAACGACTGGCAGGCGATCTTCACCGAGTCCTATCCGGCGACCACCACCTTCAACACCGGCGCCGGCCACGCCCCCTCGATCGTCACCAGCAGCAACCCCGCCGACCCCAACGCCCAGTATTCGCCGGGCTATCTGCCGAGCGAGAGCGACGGGCCGGTGCATCTGGACGACGCCCTGGGCGCCGTTCAGGTCGACGCCAGCCGCGAGCTGCACGGCGGGCTCCTCACCAGCCTGGATTTTGGCGCGCGGTATTCCGACCGCACCAAACGCCAACTCTATTACCGCTGGTACCAAGGCAGCTTGGGAACCATACCCGCCAGCATGCTCAGCGAGTTCCCGGTCAAGGGGCTGAACGTGCCGGAAATCCTCAACGGCAACTTCAACCAGCTCGCCAACTTCACCCAGCCGGCCAACGCCTTCCTGCCCGGTAACTACTGGCATGTGAGCGAGCAGGACGCCGAGGCCTACGGCAAGCTGAACTTCGGCCAGGACATCGGCAATATTCCGATGACCGGCAATGTCGGGGTGCGGCTGGTGTCGGTCTCCACCACCAGCAAGGGCTACGAGCAGGTCAACGGCGGGCCCTACACCCCCGACAGCGAGGGCCACAGCTATTTCGACGTGCTGCCCAGCCTGGGCCTCAACTTCAACCTGACGCAGGACACCAAGCTGCGCTTTGGCCTGGCTCGGGTGATGTCGCGGCCGCCCCTGGACGAGCTGCGGGCCGGCCGGTCGCTCTACGACACCATCCTGCCCTATACCGGCACGGCGGGGAATCCGAAGCTGAACCCCTTCCTGGCCACTCAGGCGGACGTGTCCTACGAGTGGTATTTCCACCCCGAATCCCTGTTCGCGGCGGCGGCCTACTTCAAGAACGTCGACACCAATGTCGGCTACAAGACCGATTTGACGACCATCAACGGAACCAACTACCTGATCACCGGGCCGTTCAACGGCAAGGGCGGGCAGATGGAAGGGCTTGAGTTCACCTTCCAGACGCCGTTCTACTTCGTGCCGCACCTGGAGCATTTCGGGGTCTATTCCAACCTGGCTCTGGCCGCGTCGAACATCCACGAGTTCTCGCCGGTCAACAACCCGCTGCCGATGGTGGGCCTGGCCAGCACCACGGGAGAGTTCGATCTGTGGTATTCCGAGTTCGGCTTCGATGCGCGGCTGGGCCTGAAGTACCATAGTCCGTTCACGGTCATTTACGGTTGGGACGCCTCCCAGCTGACCCGGCTGGACAGCGAGACGGTGCTGGGCCTGAGCCTCGGCTATCAGATCAACAAGCACCTCAGCGTGAGATTCCAGGCCAACAACCTCACTGACCAGATCTCCCGCTACTACTGGAACAACGATCCGCAGCAGCTCGCCCGCTACGACAACTACGGCCGCAGCTATCTGATGGACGTGACGTTCAAATACTGAAGCAGGCTGTGATTGTCTGGGATGGCGACCCGCACATCGTCATCCCGGCCGCAGCGAAGCGGAGCGCCGGCACCCAGGGGCCGCCGCACGACCCGGTCGCCTGGGTCCCGGATCTGCGCGGCTTCGCCGCTCCGTCCGGGATGACGGACTGTTTAGGACCTACGCCCGCGCCGGTTCGACCACGATCTTGACCTGGCTTTCGGGGTCGCCCAGGCGCTGGAAGGCGTCGGCGACGCCCGAAAGGCCGACCGCGTCGGTGATCACCGGGGCCACGTCGATGCGGCCCTCGGCGATGT
>PLSW01000282.1 GCA_003165275.1 Caulobacteraceae bacterium | reverse complement strand
GAAATCGCCGACCAAGCCGCGCAGGACGCCGCTGGCGCCGGCGTTGATCAGGGCCAGGCCGACAGGGTCGATCGCCGCAACGCCGACGACGATGGCTCCCTCGTCATCGTCGACGCCAAGGCCCTGAGCCCGGAGGCGCGCCAGCGGCTCAAGCTGCGGGTCGACAAGGCCCTCGCCGAGGCCCGCAAGATGCGCGAGACCGTCAACTCCCCGGCCTTCCAGGCCCAGCTGGCCGCGATCCGCGTCCAGGCGATCAAGGTCGAGACGCGGGCGGCGGCCCTGCAGGCCGGCGAGACGGCCAAGGTCAAGGTTCGGATCGCCAAGACCATGGCCGGCGTGTCCGCCGACGAGGAGCGCCGGGCCAAGATCCAGGTGGAAAAGGCCCTGGGCGACCCCAAGATCAAGCGCCAGATCGCCGAGGCGATGCGGGTGACCAGCTCTCCCGAATTCCAGAACGCCCAGCGCGAGATCGCCAAGGCGGCGAAGAGCCTGCGGGATCTGGATAGCGAGGACCCGAAATCGGGACGGTGATGGTTGGTCACCGTAAACGGGACCGTTGCGACATCGTGCGTGGTTCGAGACGCGCGCNNGAAGGGAGCGTCTCGAACCACGCACACTCGGACCGCAACAGGCCCAAGCCGGGATTGACGCGGGTCAAGGCGGCGCGGGCGAACAGGGGGCGAAATGGCCGCCACACCCGAACCACCGAAACGGACCGTGCCGCCATGAGCGTTTCAAGACGAGCGATGCGTGTTCCTCTGCTTGCGGCGGGCGTCGCCATCGGACTGGGGTTTGTGACCGAGGCGCGCGCCCAGACCACGCCGGAGGCGCGGGGCCAGGCCCTTGTCGCCGACCATTGCGGGCGGTGTCATGCCGTGGGCGCGGTGGGCGACAGTCCCAATCCCCAGGCGCCCCCGTTTCGCCGGCTGCATGAACGCTTTCCCGTGGAGAACCTGGCGGAGGCCCTCGTCGAGGGCCTCCGCGTGGGCCATACGCAGATGCCCCAGTTTCAGTTTTCCGAGCAGGACGCCGGCGACATCATCGCGTATCTGAAGAGCATCCAGAGCGACGCCCAGGCGCCCGTAGGCCAAGCGGCGCCGGCCAGTGCGGCCGCTACACCGGCCGCCGCGCCGAAGTAGGGGCGGACGCATAATTTCCGGCGGGCGCCTATGCAGCAAAGTGGCGTCAGCGTGGACTTGGATCACCGTCAATCATGACGGAAAACGTCCTTGAGCCCTTGGTCAGATTGGAGTTCTGGCGTCTGGCCCCTCACCCCCGCATCCGCGCATATAGTCCCGCCAGCCGCCGCACCCCGTCCTCGCTCTCCGCCCGGTCCACGGTCTCGTTGTCGTCCCCATACCCGCGCATGTCGCCGCCCTCGAGCATCTGGATGACGATCCCGTCGCGGCGGGCGAGGACGCTGACGCCGTCGTAGAAGAGGCCGTAGTTGACCTCCGGCTGCGGGATCAGCCAGCCGATCTGGCCACGGACGGGGACGATGGTCTCGTCTTTCCAGAGCGCGCGGGCGCCGTAGCCGGTGCAGTTGATCACCACCTTTTCCTTCAGGGCGGCGATGTCGGCGGGGGTGTGGAACTCCCGCCGCTCGAACCGGCCGCCGGCGGCCAGGAAGTCGCTGGTCAGGGTGTGGCCGTAGTCGGCGATATTGAACTGCATCAGCGAGGCGCGGCGGACGCTGGCGGTGGGGAAGGGCGTGCTGCCCGGGGGCAGCTGTTCGGAACGGGGAGTGATGTCGCGGATGCGGTCAGAATAGCTGGCGAAGACCAGGGGATCAGCGGCCTCGTGGCCGGGGTTCCGGACCGGGGAGGGGGCCGACAGATAGTAGCGGTCGGTCCATTCCACCGGCGATCCGGGCAGGCCAAGATAGTTTCTGTAGGTCTTGAACGAGGTGCGCGCCATCTCCTCCCAGAGAGCGGCAAAGCCGGGGGCGACGGCGCCGGCCAGGGCGATGCGGGAATCCGGGGTCCAGCTGCCGGTGGCCCGGGCGGAGCGGGTCTGGGGCAACAGGTCCTTGGCGTAGATCGTGACGTTGGCGCCGGCGCGCTGGGCCAGGATCGCCGCGGTGATCCCCAGGGCGCCGCAGCCGATGACGGCGACCTCCTTGGGGCTGTTCGCCATCGCCTTCTGCACCGCGATCGTCCCCGAGCCCCAGGACAGGGACCAGCCGCTGCCCCCATGACCGTAGTTGTGCACCACCAGGGTGTCGCGGAGTTGCTCGGTGTCGAGCCGGGGGCCGGCGGCTCGGAAGGGGCGCAGGCAGACGGTGATGTCGAACAGGCGGTCGAGCTTGGCGCGGATGGGCGCCAGGGGCGGGACGCGGTCGTAGATCGGTTGGGCGGGGGTTGTGGGGCCGGCCAGGGCGCCGGCGAGACCGCCGGGGCTGGCGCAGCCGCCCAGGCCGAGCCCGCCGAGCAGGCCCGCGCCCAGCAACAGGCGACGGCGGTCGACAGCGGCGGCGGCCGGAAGGCGGCCTTGCGGACTGATCATGTCGCAACCTTAGCGTCACGGAAAAGAGCTTGTCGACCGTCTCCGGGTTCGCGAGGAGACGCACCGCGTTGCCGCCGGCGAAGGCGCATCGCGTGCCCGCGATCCTTGTCGCGAGCGAGGGGTTCATCAGTTTGTCCCCTCGCGCCCACGGTCAGCTTAACCCGACCGTCGCCAAGACCCTGGGCGATGGACTAGCATGGCGCCGACCGCGCCCAATCCTTCGCGGTTGCGCCGCCGGGCGGGGAGCCCCATGGAATCCTTCGAAGTCATCGCCCGGCCGCGGTTCGACAAGGCCGATCTCACCTGGATCACCGATATTCGCGCCCGGCGCGCAGGCAGCCGGGGCGCGCCCTATTTCACGATGGTTTTCGGCGGCGGCGACCTGACCCTGGCCCGTTTCACCGACGTCATCCGCACCCAGGCCAAGGGGGTTGCGCCCATCCGTTTTCGCCTGCGTTCGGCCCTGGTTGTGCCTGAGGCCGTCGTTGGTCGTTTCCACGTCTTCCTGATCCCCGACGAGGGTTTCGGCGCGATCCTGAAGCTGCACGACCTTCTGCACGCCGGCCTCGCCGTGGGGATCCTGCGCCAGGACAGCCCCTACCTGCCCCACATCACCGTGGCGACGACCACCGATCACGCAAAGGCCCGCGACCTCGCCGTCGCCCTCAACAACCGAGACATCGACGTCCAAGGCCACATCGAGGCCCTGCAGGTCGAGCGCCGCGACGGCGAGGTCGTCACGCTGGCGGCGGAGATTCCGTTGGCGAAGGGCGGCTGGTTCGGCTGACGGAGGGCTTGCCGTGGGAGGCCAAGCTTCCAATCGACGCCGGAACGGCGACCAGTTCGAGCCTCGACCGAGCGCAGGCGCGCAAGAAAATTGCCTCTACGCCCGCGTAAAATTGCCCGCCCGTCGCCATTCCTTTAGGGAGACCTGCTAGGGAGTCGCTCCGACCCCAACAAGAGGACATCGGCATGCCCACGGGGCCGGCCTTTCGTGGACCGCGCAGCCTGCTCCGGCAGATTCGCGAAGCCATGGCCGGCGGCGGACCGGTGCAGTCGCGCCTCGACATGGCGGTGCGGATCATCGCCCAGTCGATGGTCGCCGAGGTCTGCTCCCTCTATCTGCGCCGCGCGTCCGGGGACCTGGAGTTGTTCGCCACCGAGGGGCTGAGCGCGTCGGCCGTCCACGTCACCAAGCTGAAGCCCGGCGAGGGCCTAGTCGGCGAGATCGTGCGCCTGGGCCGCCCGCTGAACCTGTCTGACGCGCCCAACCACCCGGCCTTCGCCTACCGGCCTGAGACGGGGGAAGACCCCTACCACGCCTTCCTCGGCGTGCCCCTGCTGCGCGGCGGGCGGACCATCGGCGTGCTGGTGGTGCAGAACCGCACCGAGCGGAACTACGGCGACGACGAGGTCGAGGACCTGCAGATCATCGCCATGGTGCTGGCCGAGATGGTCGCCGGCGGCGAACTGGTCGGCCAGGGGCCCCTCAAGGACGTCGAGATCGCGCCACACAAGCCGGAGTGGCTGAAGGGGGTGCAGTTCGCCGACGGCCTGGCCTTCGGGACCGCGGTGCTGCACGAGGCGCCCGTCGCCCCGGAACAGCTGTTGTCCGACGACGCCGCGGCCGAGGGGGTGCGGCTCGCGAAGGCGATCGGCGACCTGCAGGGCCAGATCGACAAGATGATGGACGGCCAGCACGGCCTGGTCGGCGCCTCCTTCGAGGTGCTGGAGACCTACCGGATGTTCGCCCACGACCGGGGCTGGAACCGGTCCCTGGACGAGGCGGTGCGCTCGGGGCTGACGGCGGAGGCGGCGGTGGAGCGGGTCCGCTCCGAACACCGCGCCCGCCTGGGCCAGGCCCGCGATCCCTACCTGCGCGAGCGGCTGCACGACCTGGAAGATCTCAACGACCGGCTGCTGCGCCACCTGTCCGCCGACGGCGCCGCCGTGGACCGGCAGCTGCCCGACGACGCCATCCTCATCGCCCGCAACCTCGGCCCGGCCGACATCCTCGAATACGATCGGCACAAGCTGAAGGGGATATTGCTGGAGGAGGGGTCCACCGGCAGCCACGCTGGCATCGTCGCCCGGGCCCTGGAAATCCCCTGCGTCGGCCGTCTAGTGGGCCTGCGGGACCGGGTCAGCCAGGGCGATCCGGTGATCGTCGACGCCGAGAGCGGTGAGGCCTACTTACGCCCCCGCCCCGACGTGGTCGGCGCCATCCAGGCGCGGATGGCGGTGCGGGCGCAGCGGCGGGCCGAGTTCGCCCGCCTGCGCGACACCCCGGCCTTCACCCGCGACGGCGCCAAGATCACCCTGCTGATGAACGCCGGCCTCGCCGTCGACCTCGACATCCTGGGCGAGACCGGGGCGGAGGGCATCGGCCTCTTCCGCACCGAGTTCCAGTTCATGGTCGCCGAGGAGCTGCCACGATTCAACGCCCAGACCCAGCTCTATTCCCATGTCCTGGACGCCGCCGACGGCCTGCCGGTGACCTTCCGCACCCTCGACCTCGGCGGCGACAAGATCCTGCCGTATCTGGAGGCCGAGCGGGAGGACAACCCGGCCCTGGGCTGGCGGGCGATCCGCATGGGCCTGGACCGGCCGGCCCTGCTGCGCCTGCAGCTGCGCGCTCTGATCGCGGCGACCAACGGCCGCGAGCTTCGGGTGATGTTCCCCCTGGTGGCCAGCGTCGACGAATTCCGCGCCGCCCGCGCCCTGGTCGACCACGAGGTCGCCTGGGCCGAACGCCGCGGCCGGCCCGCTCCCAGCGAGCTGCGGGTCGGGGCCATGATCGAGGCGCCCTCGCTGATCTGGCACCTCGACGCCCTGCTGCCGATGACCGACTTCGTTTCCATCGGCACCAACGACCTGATGCAGTACATGTTCGCCGCCGACCGGGGAAATCCGCGGGTGGCGAGCCGCTACGATCCGCTTTCGCCCCCGGTGCTGCGCGCCCTGCAGACCATTCAGGAGGCCTGTCAGGAGACCGGCACGCCGGTGTCCGTCTGCGGCGAGATGGCTGGCCGGCCGCTGGAGGCCTTCGTGCTCATCGCCCTCGGCTACGACCACCTGTCCATGCCCCCTGGCGGTATCGGGCCGGTCAAGCGCATGGTGCTTTCCTGCGACCGCGAGGCCGCCCGCCGCGGCGTCGCCGCTCTACTGAAAGGCTCCGCCGGATCAGTCAGAAGCGAAGTGGAAACCCTCGCGCGAAAACTGTCCGTCGTCATTTAACCCGTTGAGCACTGTTCGGTATTCTGATATGCAAACAGATGCTTAGGCTTAACCAACACGGGTTAGGCGGTAACCTTAAGCAGTATGCGGGTATCGATTGTGGGGGTGCAAGTAGCCATGCCGCTGGACACAGGCGCGGTTACGCATGATTTCGGTCTGGCCGAAGAGCCCGACCACGAGGGCGTCATGACTGGTTATGCGCCGTCGCTGGAATCGGCGGCCACCTTGGGTGAAGGTCTGCGCGCCGTTCGGGAATACCACGGCCTGGACCTTGATCAGCTGGCGCGCGAGACGCGTATACGCCGCAACTATTTGCAGGCCATCGAGGAGATGCGGCTGGAAATGCTACCCTCGCGGCCGTTCACGATCGGCTATGTGCGCGCCTACGCGGCGGCGCTGCAGCTGGATCCCGAGGCCGCCGTGGCCCGCTTCAAGCTGGATGTTCCGGACGAGGACGAACCCCTGCGCGCGCCTGTGGGCGTCAAGCGGGAGGGCGACCCGCGCCTGGCCCTGATCGCCCTGGCCTTCGTGGTCGTCGTCTCCGGGGTAGTGATCTGGAACGTCGCCCAGCGGTCGCTGCTGGCCGACGCCCCCAAGGCGCCCTCCAGCGATCTGGCGCCCTCCAGCGCCAAGGCGGTCGCGTCTGAGTCCGCCGCGCCGGCGCCCGTCGTGCCGGGCACGGTCCCCGCGGCCGCGGTTTCCGGCGCGCCGGTCGATCCGGCCCTCGCCCCGTCCGGCGGACCAGCCGCCCTGGCCCTCGGCGCGCCCCTGCCGCCGCCGCCGGAATCGACCACGCCCAAGGCCTACAACCCGCCGGGCATGCCCAACGCCTCCCAGGCCGGCAACGCCTCGCCGGACTCCGATCCGGTCATCGACGACGGGACCACCGCCCAGACCGGCGTCGGCTTCACCGCCCGGGGCACGGTCTACGGCGCCCCGGCGCAGTCCACCGGGGTGATCCTGCAGGCCAAGAAGGGCGTGTCCCTGGTGATCCACGCCGCGGACGGCTCGATCTACTTCGCCCGCCAGCTCAGCGCCGGCGAGGCCTATCGCGCCCCGCTGATCAAGGGCCTGACCGTCGACGTCTCCGATCCCGCCGCCGTGGACTATTTCGTCGGCGGCCTGCTCAAGGGCGTCCTGCCGGCGTCCAAGCTGCCGATCGCCAAGCTGAGCACGCCGTAGCCCTAGGGGGAGCGGTCCTTCGCGAATTGCGCGAGGCTCACGACTTCCCCTCCGTCCCCTCGCGTTGCTCGGGGACACCTCCCCGTACGCGGGGAGGACTCAGAGCCCGGATTGCTCCCCGCGTGCGGGGAGCTGTCGGCGAAGCCGACTGAGGGGCCTTGGGCCGCCGCACGCTCGCGGAAAATCTCTTAAGCCGGGCTTGGGCCCTGGCCCGCGATGGCTTACTTTCCCCAGGTCATGACCGCCCAAGACCTTCAGCACGTGCGCCCCTGGCGGGCGATCCAGCGCCGGCCCAGCCGCAAGATCCGCGTCGGCAGTGTGGAGGTGGGGGGCGACGCGCCGATCACCGTCCAGTCGATGA
>PLSW01000281.1 GCA_003165275.1 Caulobacteraceae bacterium | reverse complement strand
GGTCGCCCGGATGATGATGATGGGGATCCACTTCATGGGCGAGGTCCCGTTCAAGCGGGTGTTCATCAACGCCCTGATCCGCGACGAGGGGGGTCAGAAGATGTCCAAGTCCAAGGGCAATGTGATGGATCCGCTGGAGCTGGTGGACGTCTACGGCTGCGACGCCCTGCGCTTTACGCTCGTGGCCATGTCGGGGGCGGCGCGAGATATCAAGCTGTCGCGCCAGCGCATTGAAGGCTATCGCAATTTCGGCACCAAGCTGTGGAACGCCGCGCGCTTCTCGCAGATGAACGAGTGCCAGCGGGTGGCGGGCTTCGATCCGGCGACGGTGACATCCACCCTGAACCTGTGGATCCGCGGCGAGACGGTGAAGACCTGCCGGGAGGTGACCGCCGCCCTGGAGGCCTGCGCCTTCGACGACGCGGCGGGCGCCCTCTACCGGTTCATCTGGAACGTCTTCTGCGACTGGTACCTGGAGCTGGCCAAGCCGGTGTTTGGCGGCGACGACGCCGCCGCCAAGGCCGAGACCCGGGCCATGGTCGCCTGGACCCTGGATGCGTGCCTGAAGCTGCTGCACCCGGTCAGCCCGTTCCTCACCGAGGAGTTGTGGGACAGGCTGGGCGAATTCGGCCCGGCCCGGGAGGGGTTGCTGATCAGCGCCCCGTGGCCGGACCTGCCCGAGGCCTGGATCGACGCGGGGGCGCAGGCCGAGATCGGCTGGCTGATCGATCTGGTCAGCGAGGTCCGCTCCATCCGCGCCGAGATGAACGTGCCCCCCGGCGCCCGCGTGCCGCTGACCCTCAGCGGCGCCAGCGCCGAGACCCGGGGCCGGATGGCGCGGCTGGGCGGCCTGGCCGCGACCCTGGCGCGGCTCGGCTCCCTGGGCGAATCCGAATCACCGCCGGCCGGCGCGGTGCCCTTCGTCGTCGGCGAGGCCACCGCGGCCCTGGCCATCGCCGAGTTCATCGACATCGCCGCCGAGCGCGCGCGCCTGACCAAGGATCTCGCCGGCCTCGCCAGCGACATCGACCGCACCGCCAAGAAACTCGCCAACGCCGACTTCGTCGCCCGCGCGCCGGAGGAGGTGGTGGAGGAGAACCGCGAGCGGCTGGCGGCCGCCGAGGCCGCCCAGGCCAAGCTGAAGGCGGCGCTGGCGCGGTTGGAGACCGTGGGCTGAGGCGGCCCTTGGGGCGATCCTAGGGAGCCAGGCCTTAGCCGTCCGCGGGATCCTCCGACATATACGCCCCTCACTGATCATTGCGCCGGCCAGGAATCCACAGTTGGCCGCCAAGCTCGACAGGCCGTCGCCCGTCGCGCGGGCCTTGCGGCGCAACGGCTGGCCGGCGTTGCGGGCCGCGGGCCGGTTCGTGCTCGCCGCGTTTGCATCGCCGGTCAGCTTATGCTTGTTCACCCACGCCCCCGAAGGCGGCCGCCAGACGCCGCCCGCACGATGTTTACCCTGGAGACTCCCATGTCCGACGCCCCCGCAACCGCCGCCCCGACTTCCAGCCCCGCGGCCGTCCCGGCCTGGCCCGCGATGTCCATCGCCCAGGCGCACAGCTTGCTCACCGCGCCGGGGGTGATGTTCGAGATGGAAGAGATCGAAATCGCCGGGATCGTGACCCGGGTGTGGAAGAACGCGCCGCCGTCCCTGCGCGACATCCTGCTGGTCGGCCGGGCCCATGGGGAAAAGGTGTTCCTGGTCTATGAGGACGAGCGCGCCACCTTCGAGGGCTTCTTCCGCGCCGTTTCCGCCTTCGCCCACGAACTGCAGGCCAAGGGGGTCAAGAAGGGCGACCGGGTCGCCATCGTCATGCGCAACCTGCCGGAATGGCCGGTGGCCTTCTACGCCATCGAGGCCCTCGGCGGGATCGCAACGCCGCTGAACGCCTGGTGGACCGGGCCGGAGCTGGAATATGGCCTGATCGATTCCGGCGCGACGATGGCGATCCTCGACGCCGAGCGGCTGGAGCGGCTTTCGGAGCACCTGCACAACTGCAAGGACCTGAAGGCGATCTATGTCAGCCGCGACGTGGAGGAGATCAGCCACCCCCTGATCACCAAGCTGGAGTCCATCATCGGCCCCACCAACAGCTGGAGCAGCCTGCCGGACCGCGAGCTGCCGGACGTGGCGGTGTTCCCGGAGGACCCGGCGACGATCTTCTACACCTCCGGCACCACCGGAAAGCCCAAGGGCGCCCTGGCCACCAACCGCAACATAACCTCCAACATCATGGCCGCGGGCTGCGCCGGGGCGCGGACCTTCCTGCGCCGGGGGGAGGCGCCGCCGGCGCCCGATCCCACGGCCATGCAGCGGGCCTCGCTGATCTCGGTGCCCTTCTTCCACGCCACCGGCTGCTTTGCGGTGCTGAACCCCAGCCTGTTCGCCGGCGCCAAGCTGGTGATGCTGCACAAGTGGGATCCGGTGCGCGCCTTCGAGCTGATCGAGCGGGAAAAGGTCACCTCCGCCGGCGGCGTGCCGACCATCGCCTGGCAGCTGATCGAGCACCCGCTGCGCAAGAACTACGACCTGTCCTCCCTGGAGAGCGTGGCCTACGGCGGCGCCCCGTCGGCGCCGGAGCTGGTGCGCAAGATCGTCGAAACCTTCCCCAAGTCGCAGCCCGGCAACGGCTGGGGCATGACCGAGACCTCGGCCACCGCCACCACCCATGGGGCCGAGGACTATCAGCACCGTCCCGACAGCTGCGGCCCGGCCGTGCCGGTCACCGACCTGAAGATCATGACCGTCGAGGGCGACCGCGAACTGCCGGTGGGCGAGGTGGGCGAGCTGTGGTGCCGCGGCCCGCAGGTGGTGCGCGAATACTGGAACAAGCCCGAGGCCACCGCCCAGACCTTCGTCGACGGCTGGGTGAAGACCGGCGACCTGGCGCGGCTGGATCCGGAGGGGTTCTGCTACATCATCGACCGGGCCAAGGACATGCTGATCCGCGGCGGAGAGAACATCTACTGCATCGAGGTGGAGAACGTCCTCTATGACCATCCGGCGGTGATGGACGCGGCCCTGGTGGGCATTCCGCACAAGCAGCTGGGCGAGGAGCCCGGCGCGGTGGTCACCCTCAAGCCGGGCGCCACGGCCACCGAGGCCGAGCTGCGGGCCTTCGTCGCCGAGCGGCTGGCGGCGTTCAAGGTGCCGGTGAAGGTGGTGTTCTGGCACGAGACCCTGCCGCGCAACGCCAACGGCAAGATCATGAAGAACGAGCTGAAGAAGGTGTTTGTGGAGGGTTAGGGACAGGACGTTGGCGCGCAAGATCAGCCGGAGCGACTTTCCGCCCGAGGCGCCTCCCGAGGGGGCCGAAATCGACCCCGCCGCCCCCCGGACCGGCCGGGCCAAACGCATCAAGCCGCCCAAGGTCGACGACCGGCCGCGGGCGGACAACCTCCTGGTGGAGCGCGGCGTCTTCGACAGCCGCGCCCAGGCCCAGGCGGCCATCGAGGCCGGCGGCGTCACCGCCGACGGCGTCCTGGTGGCCAAGGCCTCCCAGCGGCTGGAGCCGGACGCGGTGATTACCGCCGAGCCGGCGCACCGGTTCGTCGGCCGCGGCGCCCTGAAGCTGGACCACGCCCTGAGCCTTTGGCCGGTGAAGGTCGAGGGCCGGGTGGTGCTGGACGTGGGCGCCTCCACCGGCGGCTTCACCGAGGTCTGCCTGGAGCGGGGCGCGGCGCGGGTCTATGCGGTGGACGTGGGCCGCGGCCAGCTGCACGCCAATATGGCGAACCATCCGCGGGTGGTGGAGCTGTCCGGGGTCGACGCCCGGGCCCTGGACGAGGAGACCATCCCCGAGGCGCCGGAGCTGATCGTCTGCGACGCCAGCTTCATCGGCCTGGCCAAGGTGCTGGCCACGCCCCTGTCCCTGGCGGCGCCGGGGGCGGACCTGGTCGCCCTGGTCAAGCCGCAGTTCGAGGTCGGCCCGGCGGGGGTGGGCAAGCACGGCCAGGTGCAGGACCCGGCGGCGCGGGCCGGCGCCCTGGCCGGGGTGGTCGCCTGGCTTGAGGGCGAGGGCTGGCCCGTGCGCGAAACGGCGGAAAGCCCCATCCGTGGCGGCGACGGGGCGGTGGAGTTCATCCTCTGGGCGCGGCGGGGGTAGGGCCGCGCGCATCGGGCGGCAAGGCCCCAGGGACACCAACGGCCCCTCGCCATTGTGTCGCGATTACTCTAGGTTGCGCATATGGCGCGCCAGCTTTGCAGGAGCGGTCGACCAGGGGGCAGTCGGTGAGCCGTCGCTTTGACGTGTTGGTCGTTGGGTGGCTCGCCGCCCTAAGCCTAGCTGGGGCGGCGGCCGCGGGCCCACTTGAGGATGGGCGCGCCGCCTACAAACGTGGCGACTTCGCCGAAGCCCTTACGCTCTTGCGCCCCCTGGCTGAGGCTGGGAACCCCCGCGCCCAGTTCGGCGTCGGCTGGATGTATCGCCTGGGCCAAGGCGTTCCGCAGGATTATGCGCAGGCGTTTGGCTGGTTTAGCAAGGCCGCCGCCCAGGGCGAGCCTGCCGCTGAGTGTGACCTCGCTGGGATGTACTACGGCGGTCACGGCGTGACGCAGAACTTCGTAACGGCCGCCGAGTGGTTTCGTCGGGCCGCTGACCAAGGCCTAGCCAACGCGCAGTTCGATCTCGCGGGACTGTACGAACGGGGCCAGGGGCTGCCCCGTGATCCCACGCTCGCCGCCGCCTGGGACGCCAAGGCCGCCGCCCAGGGGCATGTGGGCGCCGAAGCCCGGCTTGGTTGGATCTACGCCACCGGCCATGGCGTTCCACGGGACGATGCCGCCGCCGCCGGATGGTACCGAAAGGCCGCCGACCAGGGCCACGCCCTCGCCCAGGCCAATCTGGCCGCGATGTATCAGGAGGGGCGGGGCGTGACCAAGGACGACGAAGTCGCCGTCACCTGGTACCGCAAGGCCGCAGGTCAAGGCCTAGCGACCGCACAATACGACCTTGGCATCATGTACGCCAACGGCCACGGCGTTCTGAAGGACGGCGCCGAGGCCATGCGGTGGTGGCGAGAGGCCGCTGACCAGGACTTTCCTGACGCTCAATTCCAGCTTGGCGCGTCCTACGCCGGCGGCGACTTTGCGCCGAAAGACGAAGCTGTTGCGGCCGATTGGTACAGGAGAGCCGCAGACCAGGGGTACAGCAAGGCTCAGCTCAATCTCGGGGCGGCTTACCTGAAGGGCTCGGGCGTCAAGCAGGACGGCGAAGCGGCCGCCAAATGGTTTCGCAAGGCGGCTGATCAGGGGCTGGCGGGCGCGCAATACGATCTCGCCGTGGCCTACCACGCCGGCCGGGGCGTAACGGGAGACAACGTGCGGGCCTATATGTGGCTGACCCTCGCCATAGGCCGCTTCGACGCGACCGAGGCGGTCGATCGGGGCCGCGCGATCAAGAGTCGTGACGACTTGGAGGGTGAACTGACGTCCCAGCAGATCGCAGAGGCGCAGCGCCTTGCCAAGGCCTGGACGCCGACGGTGTCGGCCAAGTGATCCGGACCGCCCAAACCTTGGTCTTGGCGGGGGTGCTTTCGTGCCTTGCCGCCCAAAGCCAAGCCGGTCCGCCGGGACAGTTGTGCGCGCACGTCGACGGGTTCGTGGATGGACCGTTTATCCCGACCGAAGCCGCCGCTCGCGCCTACTATCTCATTGTCGAGCGGGCCCTTGATCGGAGGGCGCTGTCCGGTCGGAAAATCCGCGTCATGGTGCGGGATCAGGGAGACTTTTGGGAGGTTTTCGAAGGCGCGCCGGTTCGGCGGCGCGGCGACCGCACCGACACTACAATGGGCGGCGGCGGCCTCCAGGTGCGCATGGACAAATGCTCCGGCGCCCTGTCGCACGTGGCCTATTCGAGGTGACTTATACCAGCCCGCGCTAACGCCG
>PLSW01000284.1 GCA_003165275.1 Caulobacteraceae bacterium | reverse complement strand
TGCCCAGGAATTTGCCCCGGTTACCCTCTACCGGTCTGAAACCGGGGCGGCGGCGGCGGGCGCCGCGGGGGCGGTCTCGCCCGGCGAGCCGGTGGTTGGGGAGGCGGGCGTGTTGGGCGACGGTGTGCTCGGCGACGCGTCGGGCTTGAGCGACGGCGCGGCGGGCTCGTCGAAGTCGGGCAGGGCCGGCAGGCTGGTGGTGTCGCCGCCGTCGATCTGGCTCTGCTGGTTCTGCAGATAGACCGACCGCAGGGTGGCGTAGGGATCGGTCGCGCTCTCGGTCAGGGCCTTGAGGTCGTCGTCGGCGTTGGCGCGCAGGTCCAGGCCCCCGACCACCGCCCGGGCGACGGTGATCGGATTGCGATAGCGGTAGTGGATCCAGTGGAAGGGATCGAGCACCCCGTCCACGGCGCCGCCGAAGAGGTCGCGCACCGTGGTCGGCCCTAGCAGCGGGATGAACAGGAACGGTCCCGGTTTGACGTGGTGGCGGCCGAGGGTGAAGGCGAAGCTGTTGTCGCGGTGCGGCAGGCCGGTCTTGCCCGCCACGTCGAAAATCCCGAGCACCCCCAGGGTGGAGTTCACGGCGAAGCGAACCGTGGTGCGGCCCGCATTGCCCGGATGGCCCTGGAACAGGTCGTTGAGCACCACCACCGGCTCGTCGAGATTGTCCAGCACGTGGCGCACCCCGGTCCGCATGGGGCCCGGAATGAGGGCCTTGTAGGTCAGCGCCGCCGGGCGCAGCAGCAGGCGGTCCAGCACCTGATGGACGGCGTAGCCGACCCGGTTGGCGCGCTCATAGGGATCGCCAGGGGCATGCCCGGACGCGGCGCTTGATGGCCCCGTGTCGGACGGCGCGGCCCAGGCGGCGGGCGCGACGGCGAGCCCGGCGAGGATCGCTGCGACGGCCAAGGTCAATCGACGCATGCGCGATCCCCCCTGACCTCGCTTCACCGTGCGGTCCGCATACTGACCCGGAAAGTCCGTGCTTGTCATCCGTTGCGTCTCGTTCGGCGGGCGGGCTGGACGATGGCCGAACCCGGTGATCCAATCCATATAGGACGGCGGAGCCGCCGAGTCGGCGAAATCCGGCTTTTTGGGTTGAGGCGGCGGCGCCGCGAGGTGGACGTGAGCGACAGGCAATCGCCCGTTGGGGCGCAGGCGAAACGGCCGCTGGCCGGGCGGGTCGTGGCCGAAAGCGTGGAGCGCCCCTGGCTGGTGGCGGCCTGCGGCCTGATCCTTGGCGCGGCGGCGCTATTCTTCGCCGTCACCCAATTCGCCATGACCACCAACACCGACGACATCCTGTCCACCCGCCTGCCCTGGCGCCAGCGGGAAGCCGCCTACGCCAAGGTCTTCCCCCAGGGCGGCGCCCAGACCGTGGTCGTCGTCGACGGCGCGACCCCGGAGCTGGCCGACGAGGCCGCCACCGCCCTGACCGCGGCGCTGAAGGCCCGTCCGGACACCTTTTCCAGCGTCAGCCAACCGGACGCCGATCCCTTCTGGCGCAAGAACGGCCTGCTCTACCTGCCGGCCGCCGACGTCGCCAAGACCCTGAAGACCCTCACCGACGCCCAGCCCTTCCTGGGCCAGCTGGCCCAGGATCCGAGCCTGCGCGGCCTGATGGGCGCCCTGTCCACCGTGGCTGGCGGCGTGGGCGGCGGCTACGCCACCCTCGATCAGATCCACAAGCCCGTCGCCCGCATCGCGGGTAGCCTGGAGGCGCTCAAGGCCGGCAAGACCGAGCCCTTCTCCTGGCAGACGGTGATCTCCGGCAAGGCGCCGGACCCGCGCCAGCTGCGGCACGTGATCCTGATCGGGCCGAAGATGGACTTCGCCAAGCTTAAGCCCGGCGCGGGCGCCAGCCAGGTGATCCGCGACACCGCCAAGGGCCTCGGGCTGGATCCCGCCCACGGGGTGCGGGTGAGGCTCACCGGCCCGGTGCCGCTGGAGGACGAGGAGTTCGGCACCCTGGCCGATCGCGCCGGCCTGATCGGCGCCATCGCCCTCACCGCCATCCTGGTCATGCTGTGGTTCGCCGTCCGATCGGCCAAGGTGATCTTTGCGATCCTGGCGACCACCCTCGTCGGCCTGGTCTGCGCCATGGCCTGGGGGCTGTTGCTCTTTCACCGGTTCAACGTGATCTCGGTGGCCTTCATCCCCCTGTTCGTGGGCCTGGGCATCGACTTCGGCATCCAGTTCAGCGTCCGCTACCGCTCCGAACAGCAGGGCGAGGTCAGCGTCGTCGACGCCCTGGTCGCCTCCGGGAATGGCATGGGCCGCTCGCTGACCCTGGCCGCCGCGGCCATCGCCAGCGGCTTCCTGGCCTTCGGACCGACCAACTACGCGGGCCTGTCGCAGCTGGGCGTCGTCGCCGGCTTCGGCCTGATCATCGCCCTCATCCTCAACCTGACCTTGCTACCGGCGCTGCTGCGGTTGCTGCGGCCGCACGGGGCGCAGGGCGAGACCTCGCCGCCGCTGATCGAAAAGCTCGACGCCTTCATGCTTGGCCATCGCCGGCTGGTGGTGGGGGTCGGCGTCGGGGCGGCCCTGGCGTCGGCGGCCACGCTGCCCTTCCTGCACTTCGACTTCAATCCGCTGCATCTGCGCAGCACCAAGGTCGAGTCCGTCTCCACCCTGCTGGACCTGACCAAGGACCCGGAGCAGTCCGTCAACACCCTCGACCTGATCACCCCGAACCTGCCGGCCGCCCAGGCCATGGCCGCGCGGCTGGCCAGGATTCCCGAGGTGAGCGAGGTGAAGACCCTGCAGAGCTTCATCCCCGCCGATCAGCCGGAGAAGCTCGCCGCCATCGCCGACGCCTCCATGCTCCTCGACCTGACCCTCAACCCGATCAGCGTTCAGCCGCCGCCGTCGGATGCGCAGGTGGTCACGGCGCTCAACACCACCTCCGCCGACCTGTTGAAGGCCGCCGGCGGCGGAGGCGCCCCGGCCGCCGTCGACGCCCGCCGCCTCGCCGCCGACCTCGCCGCCCTGGCTCAGGGATCGCCGGCGAATCGGGCCAAGGCGGCCCAGACCCTGATGCCGGGCCTCGTCACCGTCCTCGACCAGGCCCGCAACTCCCTGCAGGCCGGACCGGTCACCCTCGACACCCTGCCCCCCAGCCTGGTGTCGCAATGGCTGGCCGCCGACGGGCGGGCGCGGGTGTCGATGCTCCCAACGGGCGATCCCAACAGCAACGCGGTGCTGCGCAAGTTCACCCGCGCGGTGCTGAAGATCGACCCGGACGTGGTCGGCGCGCCCCTGGGCATTCAGCGCAGCGGCGAGGTTGTGGTCGGCGCCTTTGTCGAGGCGGGGATCCTCTCCTTCATCGCCATCACCATCCTGTTGTTCATCGTGCTGCGGCGGGTGCGCGACGTGGCGATCACCATGGCCCCGATCGTGCTCACCGGCCTCCTGACCCTGGGCAGCTGCGTGGTCCTCGGCCTGCCGCTGAACTTCGCCAATATCATCGCCCTGCCGCTGCTGTTCGGCATCGGCGTCGCCTTCCACATCTATTTCGTCATGGCCTGGCGCGCGGGCGGCTCGCACCTGCTGCAGTCCAGCTTGACCCGGGCGATCTTCTTCAGCGCCCTGACCACCGCCACCGGCTTCGGCAGCCTGTGGGCCTCCAGCCATCCGGGCACGGCCAGCATGGGCAAGCTGTTGATGATCTCCCTGGTCTGGACCCTGGTCTCCGCCCTGCTGTTCCAGCCGGCGCTGATGGGACCGCCGCCGAAGGATGCGGGGGGGCATTGAGGCCTTCTCCCGCAAGGGGAGAAGGCTTGTGAACCCTACTTCTCCAGCTTCTCCGTCAGCGCATTCAAATGCGCCACCAGCCCCGCCGCGCCGCCGCTGGCCACCGTGGCGGCGAAGTCCGAGCGGCGGGTCGTCAGTTGGCTGATCGAACCCTGGTAGAAGATGTCGATGATCTTCCAGGTCCCGCCGACCTGGCGCATCCGATAGACGATATCCACTGGCGCATGGTGGACGGGAACCAGCTTGGTGTGCACCAGCTTGTCCGGCCCGCGCTCGTCGACCTTCGGCTCGACGCTGAGGGTCTCGCCGGAAAAGCTGCTGAAATTGGAGGCGTAGTTGGCCACCGAATAGCGGGTGAAGGCCTCGATCACCGCCGTCTTGTCCGCATCGCTGAACGTCGCCCAGGCGGGTCCCACCGTGTACTGGGCCATGGCCGGCAGGTTGAAGGCCCGCTCCACCGCCGGCTCCAGCCTGCGCATCCGGCCCTTCATGCCGAGGGACGCGCCCTCCTTCATGGTGGCCAGCAGGGCGGAGTCGAAGGCCTCGATCTGGCCCGCGGCCGGATCGGCGCCCTCGGCGCGGACGATCCGCGGGGCCAGGCCCAGACACAGGACCAGGGCGGCGGCGGCGACCAGGGTGACGGACTTGGGTGAAGAACGCATCGGCTTCCTCAGGTGGCGACGACCGTCATTCTGCCGACGACCGCCCCCGGGGCGCAAGGCCCGGGCGCCGGAGGACGTCTTGCAACCCCCTCCGCGCCCGTCCAGTTCCCGGCCCCGCCAGGCGGAGCCGGGGAGGAACTCATGCCTCGTTGGTGAAGATGATCGTGCCGCTGGCGGCGAACATGCCGCCCACCCCGTGGCTCACCGCGATCTTCGCCCCCGGAACCTGGGCCGGGGCGATCCCGCGCATCTGCCGCACGCTCTCCTGCAGGGCGTACATGCCGTACATGCCCGAGTGCATATAGGACAGGCCGCCCCCGTTGGTGTTCAGCGGCAATTTCCCACCCCTCTTACCTTCTGAAGGGGGCGCGGTGTTCCGTTCCCGGATGAACGCCGCCCCTTCGCCGCGTTCGCAGAAGCCCAGGTCCTCCAGGCCGTAGATCGGCAGGTGGGCGAAGGCGTCGTAGATCATCAGGTGATTGACGTCGGAAGGCTTGATCCCCGCCTCGTCGAAGGCCTTCTTGCCGGAGACCCTGAAGGCCTTGGAGGTGGTGAAGTCCTCCATCTGGCTGACCATCGGCGTCTCGACGCTCTCCCCGGTGCCCAGGACGTAGACCGGCTTTTGCGGAAAGTCCTTGGCCCGCTCGGCGCTGGTCAGGATCAGGGCGCCGCCGCCGTCGGTGACCAGGCAGCACATCAGCATACGGAACGGCCAGGCGATCATCGGCGAGTTCAGCACGTCGTCGACCGTGATCGGGTCCTTGAAGCTGGCCCGGGGGTTCTTGGCCGCCCATTCGCGCTGGATCACCGCCACCGTGGCCAGATCCTCCTCGGTCACCCCGAAGGTCTTCATGTAGCGAAGGGCCGGAATGGTGAACATGGTCGGCGGCGAGGTGACCCCGTAGGGCATCTCGAACTGGCCCATCAGGCTGGAGGGCGAGCGGCCGAAGCCGCTGGAGCCCACCCGGCTGCGGCCCGACTCCCCGTGGGTGATCAGGACGGTCTTGCACAGGCCCTCGTTGATCGCCGCGGCCGCGTGGCGCACGTGCAGCATGAACGAGCAGCCGCCCACGGCGGTGCCGTCCACCCAGGTGGGGGTGATGCCCAGGTAGTGGGCGATGGCGGTGGGGTTTTCGCCGGCGGTGGCCACCCCGTCGATATCGCCGGGCTTGAGCCCGGCGTCGGCGAGGGCGTTGAGGGCGGCGTCGGCGTGCAGGCCGATCACCGACATGTCCGGGATCTTGCCCAGGCGGGTGGTTTCGGCGGCCCCGACGACCGCGACGGATTTCTGTTTCATGAGGCTCTTACGCTCCCGCCGGCTGGAACATCGGCAGGGCGATCTCGTCGCTGGCCTGCAGGAAGGTGACTTCAAGGGGCATGTCGAGGACCAGCGCCTCCGGCGTCTGCGGACAGCCGACGACGTTGGTCATCATCCGCGGGCCCTCGGCCAGGGTGACCACGGCGATGGAGTGGGGGGCCGTCCCCAGGTCCGCCCGGGGGCGGTGGTTGATCACATAGGAGTAGAGGGTCGCCTTGCCGCTGGCGGCGTAGACGGAAACCTCCCGCGAACCGCAGGCGGGGCAGAAGGGGCGGGGCGGGAAGTAGCTCTTCTCGCAGGCCGTGCAGCGCTGCAGGCGCAGCTCGCCGGCCTTGCAGCCTTCCCAGAAATGCCGGGTCTCCGGCGTCGGCTGTGGCAATATCCGGTCCATCGGACAACATCCTTCATGTTCGAAAATACGTCAGGCAGGGCCGCGGAGAGGCGGCGGACCGCAATGCTGGTCCGGTGAAGGGGTTAGAACGGCGGTGGCAGGGTTGTCGACTTGGAATTTTAGGGGGCGCGTATCCAATAGGCGTTGCGCAACACAAGCCGGGACGGGTCGGTCGGTTTTGGATGCTCAGAAGTGTGTAGGGCTTGTTAGGTGCCGCGACAAGATTGCGCGTTCTCGTTTTGTCCCACAAAACAGATGCGCAAGTATCGCATCAATGATATTCTTGCATTTGCGGGCTGGTTATCAACGGGCCGATTCGCTGGCCGCCGCCAGGGGCCATTGGAGTTATGAACATGCCAGCGGGGCCTGTGGACAACTTCTCTGTCGCAGTGTGACTGGGTTGACGGGAGTCGCGAGGAGAGTTGAGGACGAAGTGCGATCTTCGAGGACGTCAGGAAAAAGACGCGAAGGTCGGTTTGTTGCACGGACGCGGGCGGAGGAGGTCGCCATGGTGAACGGTAACACTGAGAGGATGTCGGCGGGTTGGCCAGTAAGGTTATGAGTGAAATTCCAATTCATGAACGCGTGCTTGAACTTGAGCTAATTCGCTTAGCCGAAGTCACACATTATATTATAGCGAGAACAGATCCCGCTCAACTCGGCGCGACCAAGCTAAACAAGATATTATGGTACGCAGATATTGAACATTATCGGAAAACCGGAAAAACAATAACTGGCCAGCAGTCATACGTGCGGCTTCCGCGTGGACCTGTTCCCCATCGAATTGAAGAGGCGCTGGATCGGCTGAAAACCGAAGGGAAGGTGATTGAACGCCCTACGCGAGTTCATTCCTATGAAAGGAGAGAGTTCCTATGGGTAAAGGAGCCGGATGTTGCCGTATTCACTGCCGTACAAATTGACTTAATAAATGTTACAATAGACGCCATTAAAGACATGACGGCCGAACAAATTAGCTCAATTACACATGAAGACGATCTTTGGAAAGAACTAGAGAACGGGGAGGCCATGCCGATCGGCGCTGGTTCAATTCGACCCCGAGCTCCTACCGAACAAGAGCTGGCGTGGGCGCAGTCGAGCGCAACGGCCTAATTCGATGCGTGCCTATCCGGTTGACGCA
>PLSW01000391.1 GCA_003165275.1 Caulobacteraceae bacterium | reverse complement strand
GTGACCACATAGATGGAATCGAACCCGCCGATCATGCTCCCATCGGCGCGGTAGCGGGTGAAGCGGGTGTCGATGTGCACCTTGTCGGCGCCCGCGTGGATCACCGTGCGGCGGTCCCAGGCCGAGTGGTCCCAGTCGGACAGCGGCCCCCGATCGAACATGCCCGGCTGGTGATAGCCGGGCTCGATGATCACCATGGTGTTGGACGCCAGCCGCACGCTGGGGAAGTTGAAGGTCTTCTCCCAGGCGGCGAGGTCGCGGGCGTTGAAGGCGGCCATGAAATCGTCGAGGCAGGCCATGGCGGCGGCGATGGCGGCGGCGTGGTCGGTCATGCGGCGGGTCTCCCAAGGTCGAATCCATCTAACAACGAACCGCGGCCGCCGTCGCGCGCTTGATCGGCGGCCCCGCATGGGACATCTGCAACGGGCGCGGCGACGCCGGGCCCGGGCATGGAGCAGGATTTGACGGTGACGAGCGCCCCGGCCGGTTTCGATTTCGACGCCCTGGTGGTGGGGGCGGGCGCCGTGGGCCTGGCCTGCGGCTACGCCCTCGCCCGGCGCGGCCTCTCCGTGGCGGTGATCGAGACGGAGCGGGCCATCGGCCAGGGGGTCTCCTCGCGCAATTCCGAGGTCGCCCACGGGGGGCTCTACTATCCCACCGGCTCGCTGAAGGCCCGGTTCTGCGTCCAGGGCCGCCGGCGGCTCTACGCCTTCCTCGACGCCCACGGCGTCGCCTACGACCGCTGCGGCAAGCTGGTGGTGGCCACCGAGGACGCCGAGATCGGGCGGCTGGAGGCCATCGAGGCCCAGGCCTTGGCGAACGACGTCGAGGGGATCGCCCCCCTCAGCGCCGCCCAGGTGCACGCCCTGGAGCCGGAGCTGCAGGCGGTGATGGCGCTCACTTCCCCGCAGAGCGGCGTCTTCGACAGCCACGGCTATATGCTGGCCCTGCAGGGGGAGATCGAGGATCGTGGCGGCGCGGTGGTGATCGCCACCCCCTTCGAGGGCGCCGAGCCCCTGGCCGGGGGCGGCTTTCGCGTGCGCGCGGGGGGCGCCGAGCCGGCGGAGCTGACCTGCCGGCTGCTGGTCACCGCCCCCGGCCTGGGCGCGCAGCACGTGGCTGGCCTGATCGAGGGCTTTCCCAAGGACCGCATCCCCACCCAGCACTTCGGCAAGGGGGTCTATTTCGTCTATCACGGCCGCCCGCCGTTCCAGCGGCTGATCTATCCGCCGCCGATCCAGGGCGCCCTGGGCGTCCACTATCGCCGCGACCTCGGCGGCCAGGCGCGCTTCGGTCCCGACCTGCAGTTCGTGGAGACCGAGGACTACACCGTCGATCCGGCCAAGGCCGCGGGGTTCGCCGCCTATATCCGCCGCTTCTGGCCCGGCCTGCCCGACGACGCCCTGACCCCGGACTACGCCGGCATCCGCCCCAAGATCCACGGACCGGACGAGCCGCAGCCGGACTTCCGCCTGGACGGCCCCGCCGCCCACGGCATCGACGGGCTGATGACCCTGTTCGGCATCGAAAGTCCCGGCCTGACCAGCTCCCTGGCCATCGGCGAGGCGGTGGCCGACGCCCTCGGCGTACCGGCGGCGATCTCCGCGTGAGCCTGCGGGGCGCACGCATCCTCAACCTGATGCTGGGCGCCGGCGCCGGCGGCCTGGAGGCCATGGCCGGCCACTACCACGTGGCCCTGGCGGACCAAGGGGCGGAAGTGCACTCGGTGGGCCGCGCGAGGAGCCCCTTCGCGGCGGCCCTCGCGGATCGTCCCGGCGGCTTTGCGGCCTTCGCCAGTCCCGGCGCCTGGGACCCGACCGCGGCCTGGCGGCTGCGTGCGGCGGCCCGCGCATTCGATCCCCCCCTGATCATCGCCCACGGCACGCGGGCGCAGATCCTGGCCACGGCGGCGTTCAACGCGCCGGTGGCGGCGGTGGTGCACAACTATCGCTCCAAGCCGGTCCTCGCCCGCTGCGCCCTGGCGATCTGCGTCAGCGCCTCGGTGCGGCGNNTCGGCGCCATCGGCCGCCTGCATCCCAACAAGGGCTTCGACCTGCTGCTGGAGGCCGCCGCCCTGCTGCGGGACCAGGGCCGTGTCTTCCGCATGGTCATCGCCGGCGACGGCCCAGAAGCGGCGCCCTTGCGCGCCCAGGCGGCCGGCCTGGATCTGGGGGCGGTGGTCGACTTCCCCGGCTGGGTCGACCCGCCGTCGGCGCTGGCGGGCATGGACATCTTCGTCTCGTCCTCCCGGGTAGAGCCCTTCGGCCTGGTGATCATCGAGGCGATGGCGGCGGGCGTTCCCGTGGTCGCTACCGACATCGACGGCCCCCGGGACATCCTGCAAGCAGGCGCCCTTGGCGCGCTCACCCCCCCCGGCGACGCCCCCGCCCTGGCGGCGGCCATCGCCGCCGCTTTGGACGCCCCGGCCCCCGCCCTCGCCGCCGCCGGGCGGGCGCGCGAGGCTGCGATGCGGACCTATTCCATGCCCGCCGGCGCCGCCCGCCTCGCGGCGGCGTTAAAGCCGCTGATCCAGGCCTGACATTCCCCCGCCCCGGTCGCTTGATGACAGCGAACCTTGCCCCTATAACCCTGCGCTCGCCGCGCGCGGGCGCATGCGTATGGCTGGGTAGCTCAGATGGTTAGAGCGGTGGATTCATAACCCACAGGTCGGCGGTTCGATCCCGCCCCCAGCTACCAATAAAAACAATGAGTTATGATTTCGGAGCAGTCCCGCCCAAGTCTATGGGGCACACATGGGGCACAGCGCCCCCAAATCCGCCCCCACAGCCGGCCGCCAAGCCCAGGCGTGGCTAGGCCTGGCTCCAACACATGGGGAAAGAGCCGGTCGGGAAACGCTGCCCTCCAGGGCCTTGCGGCTACACTCAGCACAAGCCTGACGCGGTGCGCCGCGGAGGCGCTTAGCTGCCTGGCGACGATCCAGGCAATCAGTGTTGTGATCCGCATCGCGCGAGCGTCGGCCGGCCCGCCGGCCCGGTGGAATCTATGGCAGGTTAGCGGCGTGATCGGCCGCGAGAGGCAGGCCGTGTCGAGGGGCAGACGGGCGAGTTGTGGAATCGGTCGCCCCAACATTGGCCGGGATGGCCGGATCGGCGCGGCGCCGCATGAGTTGAGCGAGGTGGCCGGCCAAGCGATGCTGCAGTCGCGGCGGTTCGACCGCGAACGGGAGGAGCGTCCTGCAAGCTGAACCGACGGGCATTTGTCTGTGGGTCAGCTAGTCGCCCGCTTCAACTAATCG
>PLSW01000277.1 GCA_003165275.1 Caulobacteraceae bacterium | reverse complement strand
AAGGACGCCATCAGCGAGGCCATGCGCGACTGGGTGACCAATGTCGGTGACACCTACTACATGATCGGCACCGCCGCCGGGCCGCACCCCTACCCGGCCATGGTCCGCGACTTCCAGGCGGTGATCGGGGTCGAGACCCGGGCGCAGATCCTGGACATGGAAGGCCGGCTGCCCGACGTGGTGGTGGCCTGCATCGGCGGCGGCTCCAACGCCATCGGCATCTTCCATCCCTTCCTCGCCGACGAAGGCGTGCGGCTGGTGGGGGTGGAGGCCGCTGGCCATGGCCTGTCCTCGGGCATGCATGCGGCCTCGCTCACCGGCGGCCGGCCCGGGGTGCTGCACGGCAACAAGACCTACCTGCTGCAGGACGCCGACGGCCAGATCACCGACGCCCATTCGATCTCGGCGGGGCTGGACTATCCCGGCATCGGGCCGGAGCACGCCTTCCTGCACGATGTGGGACGGGCGCAGTACCTTTCGGCCACGGACGACGAGGCCTTGGAGATGTTCCAGCTCTGCGCCGAGCTGGAAGGGATCATCCCCGCGCTTGAGCCGGCGCACGCCCTGGCCCGCTTGCCGGAACTCGCCAAGGAACTCGGCAAGGACGGGCTGATCGTGCTGCTGATGTCCGGCCGCGGCGACAAGGACATCTTCTCCGTCGCCGAACATCTCGGACGCAAGATTTGACCGTCGCCCGCATCGACGCCCGCTTCGCCGCGCTGAAGGCGAAGAACCAGGCCGGCTTCGTCGCCTATGTGATGGCCGGCGACCCCGACGCGGCCACAGCGCTGGAGATCCTCAAGGGCCTGCCCGCCGCCGGCGCGGACATCATCGAGTTGGGCTTTCCCTTCTCCGACCCCATGGCCGAGGGCCCGCCGATTCAGCGCGCGGCGCTGCGGGCCCTGAAGGCCGGCATGACCCTGGGCGGGACCCTGGCGCTGGTGCGCGCCTTCCGCGAAGGCGACGACGCCACGCCGATCGTGCTGATGGGTTACCTCAACCCCCTGATGAGCTACGGCTTCGCCCCCTTCGCCCACGACGCGGCGGCGGCGGGGGTCGACGGGCTGATCGTGGTCGACTGTCCGCCGGAGGAGGCGGACCCGCTGGCCGACGCCCTGGACGCGGCCGGGATCGCCCTGATCCGCCTGGCCACCCCCACCTCCGACGACGCGCGGCTGAAGACGGTGATCCGGCGCACGGCGGGGTTCGTCTACTATGTGTCCGTGGCCGGGGTGACCGGGGTGAAGGAGGCGGACGCCGCCGTCGTCGCCCCCGCCGTGGCCCGGGTCCGCGCCGCCTCCGGCCTGCCGGTGGCGGTGGGTTTCGGCATCAAGACCCCGGACCGAGCCGCTGCCGTGGCGCGGATCGCCGACGCGGTGGTGGTGGGATCGGTGCTGGTCGATGAAATCGCGGGCGCGGTGGCCGCGAACCAGTCGCCGGTGTCGAAAGTTGTGGAATCGGCGGCGCGACTGGCCCAGGCTGTGCATTCAGCGCGAGTCGACCAGGCGACTGTCCAGGCATAGGCATGGCTGAAGCAAAAGACATTTCCGGAGACGACGAGCCCGCTACCAGCGCCCCCTCCGGCCGCGCCCGCGGCGGCTGGCTGGCGCGGTTCGCGCCCGGGGTCCGCAATCTCGTCGCCAAGCGCGAAACCCCCGAGAACCTCTGGGTCAAATGCCCCGACACCGGGGAGATGATCTATCGGCCGGACCTGGAGGCCTCCCTCTGGGTGACCCCCGCGGGCCGCCACATGCGCATCGGGCCGGACCTGCGCTTCGCCTACACCTTCGACGGCGGGGTCCACGATGAGATTTCGGCGCCGCGGGTGCCGGACGATCCCCTGCACTTCTCCGACGGCAAGCCCTATCGCGAGCGGCTGGCCGCGGCGCGCAAGGCCACCGGCGAGCAGGACGCCATGTCCATCGCCACCGGCGAGATCCGCGGCGTGCCCGCGGTGGTGCTAGTGCAGGACTTCGCCTTCATGGGCGGGTCCCTCGGCATGGCCGCCGGCGAGGGCTTCGTCGCCGCCGCCGCCCTGGCCCTGAAGCGCGACGTGCCCCTAGTGGCCTTCACCGCCTCCGGCGGCGCGCGGATGCAGGAGGGCGCCCTGGCCCTGATGCAGATGGCGCGGACCACGCTTTCCATCCAGGACCTGAAGAAGGCCCGCCTGCCCTATGTCGTCGTGCTGACCGACCCGACCACCGGCGGCGTGACCGCCTCCTACGCCATGCTGGGGGATGTCCAACTGGCCGAGCCGGGCGCCCTGATCGGCTTCACCGGGCCGCGGGTGATCGAGCAGACCATCCGCGAGACCCTGCCGCCGGGCTTCCAGCGGTCGGAATATCTGGTGGAAAAGGGCATGGTCGACCGGGTCACCCCCCGCAAGGAACTGCCGGCGATCCTGGGGTCGGTCATGAAGACCATGCTGATGGGGCGCGCCCGCCTTCCCGCCGCCTGACGCCCAAATGACCGGGGCCCCCAACCCCTATGACCCGATCCGCGCGCAGGACGTGCTGATCGCCCGGTTGCGCGCCCTGCATCCGGTGCTGATCGACCTGACCACCGGCCGGGTGGAGCGGCTGCTGGAGGCCCTCGGCCGGCCGCAGGACCGATTGGCGCCGGTGATCCACGTGGCCGGGACCAACGGCAAGGGCTCCACCACCGCCTACCTGCGCGCCATCGGCGAGGCGGCGGGGCTGAAGGTGCATGTGCTGACCTCGCCGCACCTGGTCAGGTTCGTGGAACGCATCCGGGTGGCCGGGACCCTGATCACCGAGGCCGAGCTGGAGGCCCTGATCATCCGGGTGGAGGCCGCCAACGCCGGCCAGCCGATCAGCTTCTTCGAGATCACCACCGTCATCGCCATCCTGGCCTTCGCCGAGACCCCGGCGGACCTGTGCGTGATCGAGGTCGGCCTTGGCGGCCGGTTCGACGCCACCAACATCTTCGCCGCCCCGGCGGTGACCGTGATCACCCCGGTGGACTACGACCACCTGGAGCTGCTGGGGCCTGAGCTGTCCAAGATCGCCTGGGAGAAGGCCGGGATCATGCGGGCCGGGCGGCCGTGCGTGGTGGCCCACCAGCTTGAGGAGGCCTTTGAGGTCATCGAGGCCGAAGCCGAAGCCGTCGGCGCGCCGATGATCGCCCTGGGCCGGGACGCCGACGCCTGGGAGGAGCACGGGCGGCTGCGGGTCTCCCTGGGCGAGCAGCTGCTGGACCTGCCGGCGCCGAGCCTGTTCGGGCCCTACCAGTTCGACAATGCGGGCCTGTCGGTGGTCGCCATGGCCCAGCTGAGCGATCCGCGGATCACCGAGGCGGCGATGGCCGCCGGGGTGGCCGGCGCCGTCTGGCCGGCGCGGTTCCAGCGGCTGACCGCCGGGCCGGTGGCCGAGCGCGCCGCCGAGCGGGGGGTGGATGTGTGGCTCGACGGCGGCCACAACCCCCACGCCGGCCGGGCCCTGGCGGCGGCGGCCCGGCGGCTGATGGCCCGCGACGGGCGGCCGCTGACGATGATCGTCGGCATGTTCGCCCGCAAGGACGCGGCGGGGTTCTTCGCCCCCTTCGGCGACCTGAAGCCGGTGGTGTTCACCACCCCCTTCGACTCCCCCATCGCCGCCGACGCCGAGGCCCTGGCGATGGCGGCGCAGGCGGCGGGACTGGATGCGCGGGCGGAGCGGAGCATTGCGGCGGCCGTGGACGCGGCCCTGCGGTTCGAGGGGGCCGCGCCGCACCTGCTGATCTGCGGGGGGCTGCATTTCGCGGGGGAAGTGCTGGCGATGAGCGAGGAGACGTGGCCGACGTAGGGAGGCTCGGGATTGCCGCTTCTCTTTCCGTCATCGCCGGGCTTGTCCCGGCGACCCAGGAACACGAACCCCTCCGGAAAGGTCTATGGCCGCGGGGACAAGCCCGGCGGTGACGGGAAAGTCGGGGGTGGGAAGGTCTCAGGATCAGCTCGCCGCCGGAACCCCCATCCCCTTCACCACCGCTGGCCGCTCGCCCACGGCCTTCAGCCAGCGCTCGATGTTCGGGTTGTCCCCCCACGCCGCCGGGGCGGCCTGTTTGATCATCGTCGAGGCGGCGAAGGTCCAGGCGTAGCTGGCGATGTCGGCGATGGAATAGGCGTCGCCGGCGAGATAGGCGGACCTGCCCAGCTGGGTCTCCATCACCTTGAACAGCCGCGCGGCCTCCTCGGTGAAGCGTTCGATGGCTTCCGGGGGCTTGGTCTTGGAGCGACCGGCGAAGAAGCCCAGCTGGCCGAGCATGGGGCCCAGGCCGCCCACCTGCCAGAAGGTCCATTCCAGGGTCTTGTAGCGGCCGGGTCCCGACGCCGGCAGCAGCTTGCCGGTCTTTTCCGCCAGATAGACCAGGATGGCGCCGCTTTCGAAGATGGCCAGCGGGCCGCCCGGGGCGTCCTCGTCGACGATGGCGGGGATCTTGTTGTTGGGGGCGATGGCCAGGAAGTCAGGCTCGAACTGCTCATTCTTGGACAGGTCGATGGGCCTCACCCGGTAGTCCAGCCCCACCTCCTCCAGCATGATCGGCGCCTTGCGGCCGTTGGGGGTTGCGGCGGTGTAGAGGGTGATCATCGGGGGGCTCCTGGGCCATGCAGCTCTGCAAATGGTGGGCAGGGGCGCCGGTTCCAACCGCCCCAGCGCGCGAAAGACTTGGGCGGCGCGCCGAGGGGGGCTAGCCTGCCCCGATGCCCTCCACCGAACACCTCGCCGACCGCGCCATCGCCGAACTCGCCCGGCTGGTGGCCTTCGACACCACCTCGCGGGGCTCCAACCTGGAGCTGATCCGCCACGTGGAGGCCACGCTGGCGGCGCTGGGCGTGGCGAGCCGGCGGGTGGCCAGCGCCGACGGGCACAAGGCCAACCTGCTGGCCACCATCGGACCGAACGTGGCCGGCGGGGTGGTGCTGTCCGGCCATACCGACGTGGTGCCGGTGGACGGCCAGCCGTGGACCTCCGATCCGTGGACCCTGACCCCCAAGGGCGACAAGCTCTATGGGCGGGGGACCTGCGACATGAAGGGCTTTCTGGCCCTGGCCCTGGCGGCGATCCCGGACTTCCTGGCGGCGGGGCTGAAGCGGCCTATCCATCTGGCCTTTTCCTACGACGAGGAGGTGGGCTGCCTGGGGGCGCCGGACCTGATCGCCGAGATCGCCGCCTCCGTCCCCGCGCCCAGGGCGGTGATCGTCGGTGAGCCCACCGGCATGGAGGCGGTGAGCGGGCACAAGGGGATCGCCTCCTTCCGCGTCACCATCACCGGCCACGAGGCCCATTCCAGCCAGACCCATCTGGGGGTCTCGGCCAACATGGTGGGGATCAAGCTGCTGACCTATCTGTCGGACCTGTCTGAGCGGCTGGCCCGGGACGCCGATCCGGCCTCGCCCTATGAGCCCAAGGGCGTCAGCCTGACCGTGGGGCTGATCAACGGCGGCACGGCGGTGAACATATTGGCGCGGGAATGCGTCTTCCTGTTCGACGTGCGCACCCCGCCGGGGGTGGATCCCTTCGCCCTGATCAAGGACTTCCAGGCCCTGGCCGCCGAGCACGACGCAGGCATGAAGGCCCGCTTTCCCGGGACCGGGGTCAGGGTGGAGACCCGCGCGGCCACCCCGGGCCTGGCGCCCGAGGCCGGCGGCGCGGCGGAGACCTTCGCCCGCCGCCTGGCCGGGGACAACGGCCCCGCCCGGGTAGTCCCCTACGCCGCCGAGGCTGGGCAGTTCCAGGGCGCCGGCTATTCCACGGTGATCTGCGGGCCGGGCTATATCGACCAGGCCCACCAGCCGGACGAGTATGTGGAGATTTCCCAGATGCAGCGGGGGGCCGCGTTCATGGCCCGGCTGGCGGAGGCGCTGGCGGAGGGGTGAGGGCGTGAGGGGGATATGGCCAAAGGCGTTCTGAACGACATTCTTTTTGGGGGGCCGTCCTATTACGAAACCGGGCGGTTGGCGGTGGGCGCGGCCTATGTGTTCCTCGGACCGCTGGTGTTGCTGGGGTGGCCGCCGGACCTCGTGCACCGCTGGTGGACCCTGGTCCCGCTCGCGGTGGCGGGGGTCGCCCTGTACCTGACCTGGCGCAACATGAAGCGGCGGCATTACACCGAGCATCCCTTGGGCCTGAGCGCCGACGACCCGGGCGAGGCCAAATCCTAGCCACCGGGTCGTCATTGCGGGCGCGCGCTAGTCGCCCGCTTCAACTAATCG
>PLSW01000302.1 GCA_003165275.1 Caulobacteraceae bacterium | reverse complement strand
GCGTTCTCCACTGGGATCAGGGCGAATTCCGAGCCGGTGGCGGGGGCGAAACTGTCCACCCGGCCGGTGATCGGCGCGTTGAAGGCGTCGGCGCGGATGGTCACTTTCTGACCCAGTCGCATGCGCGCGACCTGGGTCTCCTTGAAGTTGGCCACCACATAGGCCTGGCCCAGGGGGACGATGGCCATCAGGGTGATCCCCGGCTGCACATACTGGCCGGGACGCACGGAGCGGGCGCCGACGACCCCGGCGATGGGGGCGCGGATGATGGTGCGGTCGAGGTCGGTGCGGGCCTGGTCCAACGCCGCCTGCGCGGCCTGCACCTGGGCCTGGCTCTGGGCCCGGGCGGACCCTAGCGATTGAGCGGTGCGCTGTTCGGCCTCATAGGTGGCCTGGGCTTGGTCGACCCCGGCCTTGGTCTGTTCGGCGGCGGCCTTGGCCGTCTGCAGCCCCTGGTCGGACACCCAACCCTGCTGGGCCAGCCTGCCGTAGCGGGTGAGGTCGAGCTGCGCCGTGCGGGCGTTGGCCTGGGCGCTGGCGATTCCCGCGGCGCGCTCGGCGATCATCGCCTGTTCCAGGGACGCCTTGTCGTCGACGCTGCGCACCCCGGCGCGCAGTTGGGCCAGATTGGCCAGGGCCTGGTCCAGGCGCGCCTGGGGATCGGCGGGATCCAGGCGCACCAGCACCTGGCCGGGCGCCACCCGCGCATTGTCGGCGACCAGCACCTGGGCGATGTGACCGGCGATCAGCGGGCTGACCTGGGCGGTGTCGGCCTCGACGAAGGCGTTGTCGGTGGCCTCGAAATGGGCCCGGTCCAGCAGCCACAGCCCGCCCCCGATCAACACCGCCAGGGCCGCCGTCGTCGCCGCCCCCAGCTGCATCAACCGCGCCCGGGGCAGACCCCGCACCCGCGCGGCCAAGCCGAATTTCATAGAACCATCATCCGCCATAGGGGTATAATGGACGATAGGGTCCAGTTTTCAAAGAGGGAAATGGACGCAGGGCCGGCGGGCGGCGTGCGCCCACGGAGGTTGCGGTCGGCGCCGCCCCATACCGGAACCATCCGCATCGCTGAGTGTTTCCCCGGTGTTGTCCGCATTCGAGGCGCCCGCGCCCCGGCCTTGGCCCAAATCCCACCGCATTGCGAACACCAACGTTCGCCCCAGCACAAGGTGGCCCATAGGGACCGAGCCGATGATTGATGACGTTCTAGCCTGGGCCAAAAGCCGGCGAGCCGACTGGGACAGCAGCCTGAAGGGCCTGCGCTCCCGTGTTCTGGGAACCTCGGAACTCAGAGGCGGAAGACGGATCGACACCACCAGCGAGACCATCGCGGCGCGCAAGCGGGACATCGCCGACCTGGATGTGGTGATCGCCCGCCGCGAGGCCGACAATCTTCAAAACGACCACGCAGGTCCAAAGGCCTGAAGCCGGCCTTTCCGGCGAGCCTGCGCCATCCCCGTCGCCCTGGCGGCGCTGATGGTGGTGCTGGGCCCGGCGGCGGCCCTTACCGTCGATGCGGCGCGCTACGTGACCAAGGGCGACACGCCGGAATTCCTCGCCGTCCAGCTGCTCGACATCCTGGCCTTCGCCACCCTCAGCGGCGCCGGACTGCTGCTGCGCAAGACCCCCGCAGCCCACAAGCGGCTGATGCTGGTGGGGCTGTTCTACATCAGCAACGCCGGCTTCGCCCGCTACCTGAACACCTTCGCCGCCGCACCCCTTGGCGACGGTTTCTGGGGGGACATGGTGGGAACCTTCCTCGGCGGCGACCTGCTGGCCCTGGGCCTGGGCGCCTACGACCTGATCACCCGCCGCCGGCTCTATCCCGCCTATGTCGCCGGCCTCGCCTGGATGATTACCCTGGAACTCACCGCGCGGACGCTGCTGCATAGCCCGGGCTGGAAGGCGGTTTCGCTGCATCTGATCGGGCATTGAGGGGGGCGTTGAAATCCATACGATCGAGGCCCTTTCACCTCTCCCATTCATGGGAGAGGTGAAAGGTGGGCCCCCCCGATCCAAACCCAACGGGGGTCAGATGGGCCGTAGCGCGTGGAGCGAAACCACCCCGTCCATCGCATGCCAAGCTTACTTTCGTAGGCCGAGGCCAACTCAAGGACGGCGCCGAAGGCGCCGCCGCGAAGCGGCGCGGCCAAGTGGCCGCGTCCTTGACTTGGCCTCGGCCTCGAAAAAACAATGCCATCATGCGTTCGACGGATCAGTCTGACGGGATTGGGGGGTGATGCGCGCCCGAATTCGTGGCCCATCCCTCCATCCCCCGTCATGGCCGGGCTTGTCCCGGCCACCCAGGAACTCTGCAGTCGAAGGCAGACCCGATCCCGCGCCGCCGCGAACTCACGCCCTGGCCAACATTGCGGATCGACCTGCGCCGTTCGTGATCCTGGGTGGCCGGGACAAGCCCGGCCATGACGGAGGAGGGAGCGAGGAAGGGAGGGTACCCCCCTACAGCGCCCCCAAAACCGCATCCCCCATCGCCGCGCAGCTGAGCTCGCCACCCAGGTCCCGCGTCCGCGCGCCGCCGTCCAGCGCGGTCTTGACCGCCGCGAACAGCCGGTCCGCCAGATCGTCCCGGCCCAGGGACCAGCGCAGGGCCATCTCGAAGGACAGGATCGCCGCCAGGGGGTTGGCGACCCCCTGGCCGGCGATGTCCGGGGCCGAGCCGTGGATGGGCTCGTAGAGGCCGGGCTTGCCGGCCTCGCCCAGAGCGGCCGATGGCAAGAGGCCGATGCCGCCGGTGAGCATGGCGGCCTCGTCGGAGAGGATGTCGCCGAACAGGTTGTCGGTGACGATCACGTCGAACTGGCGGGGGTTTTTCACCAGCTGCATGGCGGCGTTGTCGGCCAGCATGTGCTCCAGCGTCACGTCCGCGTAGTCGCGCGCGTGCAGGGCGGTCACCACCTCGCGCCACAGAAGCCCCGTCTCCATGACGTTGGACTTCTCGCAGCTGGTCACCTTGTTGCGGCGTCCGCGGGCCAGTTCGAAGGCGACGCGGCTGACCCGCTCGATCTCGCTGGTGGTGTAGACCTGGGTGTCGACGCCCCGTCGCTGGCCGTCGGCGAGGGTCTCGATGAACCGCGGCTGGCCGAAATAAACGCCGCCGGTCAGTTCACGGACGATCATGATGTCGAGGCCGGCGACGATCTCCGCCTTCAGGGCCGAGCCCCCGGCCAGGGCGTCGAAGCAGAGGGCGGGGCGCAGGTTGGCGTAGACCCCCATGGCCTGGCGCAGGCCGAGCAGGCCCGCCTCCGGCCGCTTGTCCCGGGGCGCGCTGGCCCACTGCGGCCCGCCCACGGCGCCCATTAGCACCGCGTCGGCGGCCAGGGCGGTGGCGATGGTCTCGTCCGAGAGCGGCGTGCCCAGGGTGTCGAAGCTGATCCCGCCGAAGGGGCGCTCGATCAGGGTCAGGTCCGGCGCCAGCCTGGCGGCGACGCGGCGAACCTGGGCCGTGACTTCGGGTCCGATCCCGTCGCCGGGCAGGAGCAGCAGGGTGGGCATCGGTGAAGGCCTTCAGAGTGTGCGTTGGGAAGCGATCTCGTAGACCGTGATCCGGCGGTCGGAAACCCCGAACTGCGGCCAGGCCGCCCGCCATTCGGCCATGTGGCCGGTGGCGAAATGGGCGTCGATGGCGGCCTGGTCGCGCCAGGTCTCGAAGACGTGCACCAGCCCCGGGTCGGCCACGTCGATGGCGTAGCCATAGGCCTCGCAGCCGTCCTCGGCGCGGCTGGCGGTCATCATCGCCAGCATGTGCGGGCGGAAGCGGTCGAGGTTTTCCGGGGGCACGCGCACCGTGCCGGCGATAATCAGGCTCATGCGCGGGCCTCCATCCAGGGCTCGGCCATCCGCCGACGATCCTCGAAGGTGTCGATGTCGCCGGCGTGCTGCAGGGTCTCGCCGACGGCGTCCAGGCCCTTGAGCAGCTTTTCCTTGCGCCCGGCGTCAATGGTGAAGTCGAACCGCTTGCCGGCCGGGGAGATCACCGTCTGCGCCTCCAGGTCGACGCTGAAGATGTGGTTGCCGCCCTTGGCCTCGTCCATCAGCGCCTTGATCGCCTCCGCCGGCAGGGCGACGGGCAGCAGGCCATTCTCGAAGCAGTTGTTGTAGAAGATGTCCGCGAAGGACGGGGCGATCACGCAGCGCAGGCCGAAGTCCAGCAGGGCCCAGGGCGCATGCTCCCGGGACGAGCCGCAGCCGAAATTGTCCCCGGCGATCAGGATGCTGGCGCCCTGGTAGGCCGGCCGGTTGAGCACGAAGTCGGGCTTCTCATGGCCGTCGCCGTCGAAGCGCAGGTCGTAGAACAGGCCCTTGCCCAGGCCCTCGCGATCCACGGTCTTGAGGAACTGCTTGGGGATGATCTGGTCGGTGTCGATGTTGGCGACCGCCAGCGGCGCGGCGCGTCCGTCGAGGTGGGTGAAGGGGGTCATATTTGCACCAGGCTCAGTTCGGGATAGGCGGCGAAGGCACGATCTCGGGTCATAACGGTCAGGTCGTCTTCGATGGACTGGGCGATGATCAGCCGGTCGAAGGGATCACGGTGGAACAACGGCAGACGGCTCAGCCTGTCAATGTGCCTCAGGTCTATGGGCAGGATGTCGGCGCTGAGCCGGCCAGCCATGTCCTTGAATGCGCGCGTGAAGTCGGTTTGGAAAGGCGGCGGCAGGTCCAGTTTGCCGACGCTGAATTTGACCGCGATTTCGATGGCGCAGACCTGGCTGACGTAACGATCGCCATCGTCAAAGGCGTCCCGATGCGCTTGCGAGGTCCGACCGGGCTCGAAGGCGAAGATCAGCAGTGCGTTGGTGTCGAGAAGAAAGCCCGTCACTTGCCCTCGTCGGGAAAGATCGGTCCGTCATAGAACAGGGCCTCGATCTCGGGATCCGGGTCGTCGAAATTGTCAGGAAGCTTCCAGCCGTAGTGCTCCCAGAATCCGTACTCCGGTGGTTTCCGCTTTGTCGGCGCGTCGACCATCGTCAGCTTGGCCCGCGCCTTGCCGTTCTTGGCGATGATGATCACTTCACCGGCGGCGGCCCGATCGACCAGGGCGGAAAGCTGGGTCTTGGCCTCGTAGAGGTTCACCTGGGTCATGAGGCTAAAATGGTCGCCTTGACCAATTTGGTCAAGTTCGGTCGTGCGGCTCCACGCTCAGCACCACCGTCGGAACCCCGCACGTCCCGTCCCGCACCGTGAAGATGTGCGTCCCCGGCTTGCGCCCCGGCCGCACCTCGGAGACGTTGCACCCCAGCCCCGCCAGCCGCGCCTGCACCGCGACCGGGTCCGCCGCCCGCCAGGCCAGGCCCCCGAACCGGTCGGGCGCGTCCGACACCCCGCCCGCCAGGCCGTGGCCGATCTCGATCACCAGCCCGCCGCAGCGGAAGAACATCAGCCGGTTTCCCCACTGCGGGTTGGTGCGGTCCAGCCGCAGGTCCAACCCCAGCCGCGCGCCGTAGAGCGCCGCCGCCCGGTCCGGATTGGGCGTCTGGATCACCACATGGTCGAGGCCTGCCATGGACGCGAGCGGATCGCCGATCACCGGGGAGGGCGCACGCGGCGGCGCGGCCGGCACGAACACCATGCCCAGGTCGCCGACGCTGGCGGCGTCAGCCATCAGCGCGCCGCTCGCGCTGCCCGGGGCGGGCGCTGTCGCCACCCCTCGCCGCGCCAGGGTGCGGCCCGTCGCGGCTAGGTCCTCGGCCGCGAAGGCCATCAGCCACAGCCCCTCGCCGGTCTCGGCGAGCCGCGCCCGAACCCGGTCGCCGGCGGGGCCGTCGCCGGCGGGGGCGATCAGCTCCAGGGAGATGTTCGGCAGATGAAACCACGCCCGCTCTGCGCCGCCCTGCGGCGCTTCCCGAGCGGCCGCGTGGCCGAGCAGCGCCTCGTAGGCCAGGGCCGCGGGCCCAAGCGCGTCCACCGCAATGGCCAGGTGGTCCAGCGCTTCAATCATGGAATGCTCCCTAATGGCGCCAGCAGCGCGTCCTGCCAGGCTAGATAGCGACCCGCCTTGCCGACCTGGGTCTTGATCCCCGGTTTGAGCCAGGCGTCGGCGCCGCCGACCTCGCCCAGGAAGCTCGCCTTGCCGAAAAGGCCGCCCAGCATAGTTCGCCCCCTGCCGCGCGTCATCGCCGGATCGCCCCAGGCCACCAAACCTAACCAGGAAGGATCCGTCGTTATCGAACAAAAAAGGAACAAATAGTTTATTATTAAATTACCTCGCGCACATCGGCGATCCGGCCCGCGATCGCCGCCGCTGCGGCCATGGCCGGGCTCATCAGGTGGGTGCGTCCGCCGCGGCCCTGGCGGCCNNGTTGGAGGTGGAGGCGCAGCGCTCCCCCGGTTGCAGCTTGTCCGGGTTCATGGCCAGGCACATGGAGCAGCCGGGCTCGCGCCAATCAAAGCCGGCGGCGCGGAAGATATCGTCAAGCCCCTCGGCCTCGGCCTGGTCCTTCACCAGGCCCGAGCCCGGCACCACCATGGCGTAGACGTGGCTTGCGACCTTGTGGCCCGCGGCGGTCGCCTTCTCCGCCACCGCGGCGGCGGCGCGCAGGTCCTCGATCCGGCCGTNNAGCCGATGAACACCCGGTCGATGCGCGCGTCGGCGATCTTCTGTCCCGGCTCCAGGCCCATGTAGGCGAGGGCGTGACGCACCTGCTCGGCCCGGTCGCCCTCAAAGTCGGCGGGATCGGGGACGCGCCCGTCGATCTCCACCACGTCCTGCGGGCTGGTGCCCCANNCGTCGATCCGCTCCTCGCGGTCGAAGTGGGCGTCCGCATCGGAGAAAAAGGTCTTCCAGTGGCCCGTCGCCATCCCCCAGGCCGCGCCCTTGGGGCTGGCCGGCCGGCCCATCAGATAGGCGAAGGTCTTCNNTTCGATCACATAGCCGGTGCCGCCGCTGGTCCCGATGCGGCCGATCATGGCCAGGGCGAAATCCTTGGCGCCGACGCCGGGAACAGGGGTTCCATCGAACCACACCCGCATGTTCTTGGCCCTGCGCTGGCGCAGGGTCTGGGTGGC
>PLSW01000070.1 GCA_003165275.1 Caulobacteraceae bacterium | reverse complement strand
CTGTTGGAGCGATGGAGCAGGCTGCGGCGCAGGCCGGAGGGTCTTGCGCCCGTTGCGGGCCTGTATGCAGCCGGCCAACATGGCATTGATGCAAAGCGCGGCGTTGCGATTAACGCCCTTTGGGATGACTTTACCGTCCGGGATGCCAACGCTCGGCTTTGGCCCCAGACCGAACGGATCAAGGCCGCCCTGACGATGGCGCGCCTGCGGTCAGAGTCCGGGCCGGACCGCCACGCAGAAGCGGTGCGCGCCGCTACCGGCCTCCAGGCTTATTTGGCTACGCCCCTGAAGGGTCTGTGGTGGGATAAATGGCGATCAGACGGCGCCTTCGTCGAAGAGCCGTCACCGGCCTCGTCATTCTACCATATTGTCTGCGCGATTTTGGAATTGAAAGCCGACACCGCAGCCCTCGCCATCCTATAGCCGAGCGCTCCTATCGATCCAATTGGCGAAACCAGCGGCGGTCGTTTCTCCTTTGCCGGCGAGTGGGCGACGGTTACACCTTCGCCTACAACGGTGGCCCGATAGCGATGATTGCCGCGCAAGGGCGGGTCCGGTAGATTTGCCTGGGACCAATCGGTCGGCCGCGCGGGATGCATAATGTTCGCGAAGATTTGGAAACTGGTCTGCGACGATTTCGACTACCGCAGTCGCGTTCGCCGCGAAGGCCGTCGGCTTAGCGAGGAATACGGCGAGGACGCCCATAGCCAGGTGCTGAAAAGCCTTGCGTGGGCAGAGCTTTCTCCGGGCGAACGCGGCGTGCTGATTGGCGTTGAGAGTGCGATCCGGCGCCGCAAGGCAGCCGCCCAATAGCGCCGAATCCGCCGCGATCACGGCTGGCGCCTAGATCCCAAGCCCCAAGAGCGCACCAACGCGTTCAACCGCGCGCCGAATGGGCGCCTGCCAATTCAATGACCTCGCCTCGGCCATGACTTCGTCAAGCGATAGGCGCACAAGGCCTCTCCGAGACAAATATTCCTTCGTGTTCACCATCATAAGGTCCAAAAGAAGTGTATCGGTTACACCAAAGCCAACGGTATTGCCCGTCCCGCTACGATCGGGTTTGACCACCTGCCATGCATTCTCGGCCTGTACTCTCCCATTCTCGCCGGGAAACGCAAAAGTGTGAACTATCAACCCACTTGCGACATGGATATTGTTAATATTTGAGCGGCTGATGTATTGTCGAGCGTTCGAGAAATCCGTTGCGTTGTCCGCATAGGCCTCAAGTGCTGGAAAATCCTCCAATTTTGACGTCACACTTAAGTCGAGCCGCGCAGGTCGGCGGATTTCAATTTGACCAATCCAATCATTGGAATGGTCTATCTCCAAGAAATCGCCTGAATTCAATTTGAATTGAAAATGAAAGGTACCATTGGAATTCTTGCGTAAATTGGAAAGTCCATTTTCTAGGGTGCGCTGAACAATTCGCAGCTTCTTCTCAGTCAATTCGTCTGGATTTTTCTTAGAATGCCAATCTACTATCTGGTAGTTGGCTTCGTTTTCGACGGATGATCTGTCTTTCCTCACGCCAAATCGCCTCGTGCGCTCAAATCGTAGCTGATGGTAGCTCAACCAAGTCGATCGCCGACCATTCGACGTCACAATCGTTATGCCACCGAAGTCAATAAGGAGACACCCGCATATTGCGGTCAATGTTTACGCGAACCTACGCAATCGTACCGACCGGCGACAGAACGACCCGTCGAGGCGCTACCGCCCGGCGCTGCGCGATTCCTGTGACCAGCGGCGTTGGAAGGCGACGGCGGCCTCGTCTGAGGCGAAATAGACGTGCTGGATCAGTTCGGTGTTTTCGGGCGCGCCTTCAGGCTCGGCGTGATGCATGGCGAAGCCGTCGGCGTCCTCGCCGGCGCGATCCTCGAGGAACCGGAACAGGCTGGCCTTGAAGGCGTCGGCGCGGTGCGCCGGAACCGTGATGCGAACGTTCACCGAATAAGCTCTCCCGCACTCAGCGTCGCCGAAGCGACGGTATGAAAAGCGGCCTCTATCGGGCGTTCCTCGATTCCCAGCATGCCACGCGATGGGCGGCTGGCAAGTCGATTCGTCCAGAGACCGAACCCTCAACGCCGGCTTGTCGATTTCGTTCGCCGGTTGGGCGCCTCAGCGGCGCCTTCGAGCTTCACAAGTCCGTAGGCGCCTGCCTCGCTGGCGTCGACGCCGAGCCGGGCGACCACCGCCGCCAGCCGCCGCCGGGCGATCTCGGCGATGGTCGGACAGTCGGCGCGGCCCGTGGGCTGCGGCGACTGGACGAGGATGAAGCGGCGACGGATCCCCGCGCGGGCATTGCCCTCCAGCACAGCCTGGCCGGTGACCCCGGAGCCGGCGAAGAAGTCGAGCACCCAGTCGTCCGGCCCGCAGACCGTCTCGATCAGATAGGTCAGCAGGGAGACGGGCTTGGGCCGCATTCGCCGCGCCAGGTCGGCGAAATCGTCGCCCAGCAGGCCGCGCAGCTCCGCCGTCGCGGTCTCGTTGCTCCCCACCCCCACCTTGGCGTCGATCAGGTTCGGCAGGGCTTCGCGGCCGTAGCGGGCCTTGGCGTAGGCGGGGATCAGCCGGCGGGTGGCGATATGCACCCCCACCCCCGCCGTCAGCTGCGCCTCCAGATAGGCCGGCGCCAGCGGAACCGCCCGCGCAGCCGCAGGGGCGAGACGAACCGGCCCCCCTCCACCTCGGCGTCCTGCAGCAGCTGCACGTCATAGGCCGCGCTGCCGTAGGCGCCGGCCCGCACCGTCCCGTCCGGAAGGGCCGTGGTCACCGCCCCGGCGGGAAAGACCAGCTCCCCCGGCGGGTTGGACTGGTTGAGCAGCGCATTGGCGCTGCGCACGGGCTTTTCCACCCCCCGGTAGACCTGCCCGCTGCGCCGGCGCTCATAGCAGAGCAGATACTCCACCACCTTCTTGGTCTTGCCGGCGAGGGCGGCGGGGGTGGTGGTGCGCACCCAGGAGAAGATCTCGATCCGGTTGGCCTCGCCGAACACCTCGTCGCAGACCAGGATCAGGTTGGCCAGTTCCGCCGCGTCGATGCTGATGAAGATCACCCCGTCTTCCCGCAGCAGCCTGCGGGCGAGGCTCAGGCGGGGGTAGATCATGTTGAGCCAGGCCGCGTGCAGCCGGCCCCGGTCCTCGGCGCCGCTCTTGGCCCGCCGCCGTCCCGCCCGCGGCGTGGCGAAGTCGTCGGGATAGAGGGCCGCAGCGCCGGTGTTGTAGGGCGGATCGATGTAGATCAGCTTGATCCGCCCGGCGTGCGCGGCCTGCAGCCGCTTCAGGGCGTCGAGATTGTCCCCCTCGATGACCAGGCTGTCCTCGCCGCCCAGGTCGCACGGGCCCGCCCGGGCGGGCGCATCGGCCTCGGCCAGGGCTTCGGCCTTGCCGGGCCAGACCAGGCCGAACACCGCCCCCGATGGAGGCGCGGCGCCGGTCGATGGCTTCGGGGGCTTGGGGGCCAAGTCTGCGTCCCGCACAGGGGAATGGGGCGCGGCCCGTCCCCCCGCCGCCGGGGGCCAGACCGCCGCCCCGACAAGGCGGGCGCGGGCCGCCCATTGTCAAGCTGGGGCTGGACTTGCCGGGCGCGCTAGGGTTGCATGGGGCCATGCCGCGTCGCCCGTCAAAGCTGATGTTTTTCCTGCCCGGGGTGGTGGCGATCGTGGTGGCGGTGCTCGCCGCCCTCGGCTACCTGGGCGATCGCGCCTACAAGGACTGGCAGGCCAGGCGCCCGGCCCTGGCGGCGGCGCGGGCGCGCTTTGCACCTCTGCAGGCCGTGATGGCCCAGAGGCTGGCCCAGCCGCATCCCATGGAGTTCGGCCAGGTCTGGATCACCCACTCGGGCCGGATCTGCGGCCTGGTGAACGGCGAGGGCGCCTTCGACGGCCACCCGGGGATGACCGCCTTCTATTCCGACGCCGCCCCCCTCTACTACTACGACGGGGTCACCGCCTTCCACGCCGGCGGCGCCCAGGTCCACTTCGGCCCCGACAGCCAGACCGACCAGTTCGCCGGCCAGTGGATGGCCTGCAACCAGGATGTCTGGGGGATAATCACCCCCGGCTCGGCGGAGGAGGGGCCGTGTGGGACGAGGGCGAGGATGGGGTGCCGGGAGCGGAAGAGCTAGGAAGCCGTGCGATGCACACCGCGGAGTGGTAGCTGGGGCGCGGTTCGGTCCGGACCAACTACTAGCTGGCCCGTTGAGATTCGTCTGCGGGCCTAAGCCGCATCCGACCGTCATCGCCGAGGCCCGCATACCTGGTCGTTTGACGGCCGCCTTCATCGGCGAGTCCCAAGGTGGCCCTCGAGGGTGGCCGAATCTCGGCAACCGGAGGGCACCGCAGCGGGCGGGGCCGCGGTTGGCCAAACTCGCACCGCGACCGGCGGTCATGTGGCGAGCGCACTGGTCTTGACCCCTCAGCAATCGCGAAATGGCCCTACCCCGGTAGCTTCGGCTGCCACCATCACTAGGAGCCGACATGACTCGCGATACACTTGACGCCCAGGCCAAGCAAAACACCTTGAAAGCCGTCGAAGCGGCGCGTTCGTCAGTAGACGCCTGCGGCGCTCGATGCAGAGAGTTGGCCGCACTGGTGGATGAGGTGGCCGCGGATATTGGCCACCGCCGCGACCAGCTGCCCGGCCTCGCCGAGGATGCACAGGCGTTTCGCGACGCCATGGCGGCCCTGGTGACCGAGGAAAATCGAGAACGGATCCTCAAATCAGTTTTGATTCCGAAGGCCGCCGAAGATCTCGCCGTGGCACGATCCACGCTTGACCAGGCGGCCTGCGCGCTCGCCAGGGTCAACGCCCTGGCCGCCCTCGAGCAAATGTTCGAAGTTGATAACGATCTGTTGAGCAAATTGTCCGCGTTGCAGGCCGCAGTTGAGGCGTCAATTGCGATCCGAAATGACCTGCGGCCCGTAATTGCCAACCTTCAGGCGGGGATAAGCTATGGGATCCTCGATATCAATTTGCTTGTGCCCTTCACGCCGAAAACACTGCGGGCATTCTTTCTTGAATTGGAAAGCCACACTCGAAATTATGTGGCCGATGAAGATGTTCGAGTTTTCTTCCGGTCGCGGTTTGGCCTGCCGGAGTGGCAGGGCTCGTGATGCTCACCCCAACGTCAAAGCCAAAGGGTAAGGTGCTCGCACCAGCAGGCGGCTCGCGCCGGTCGAGACCAAATGCAGTGGCGGCTGATGCGACGTTCGCGCACTTGAATACGCCCGAGACGTCGATCGCATTGGAGGCCTGGGCCGCAAACCGGCGCAACCTCCCGGGCCTCTAGATCGAGGCGACTAACTTGTCTGAGATTTGGCCGGTGGCTTGGCCACCGGCCGCGAGATCATTACCCTCGTCGCTTGTGCTGGCGGCTTGGCAATGAGGCTCGTGTCGGTCGCCTGCCGTGGCGAAGCGACTTGATTGCTCGGTCCTGCGCGGCCGACGCACAGCGGCCACCAGTTTCTTCGATCAGATCGACGGCGCAAGGCCGCGCGGGCGGCCTAGATCAAGTCGGGTGCGGCATGCGGCGGCGTTATCCTAGATCTTGCCCTGAGTGATCTTGGCGACACCGATGACGGGGCGCGGCTCAATAACAGCCGATGCGAACGGCGTTCGTCTGGTCAGTCGTGCCATAGAGAATGCGGATCCGCCGGCTGATCTTGCCGGCCGAGACCTGGCCTCCCCCTTGATTTGGCGTGGTTGCGCCCCTGCCATTGGGAACGGGAACCAACGACCGTCGCAAACGGGAACATAATATCACTATAAAATCATATAGTTACGCAGTTGTTCCCGGCGTTCCCTATGTTCCCGGCCACACAGACCATCTCCAATGAGCGGAACAGCGCCTGACCATTCCGCTCCGCCGATCGCGCCGCCTAGAGGGGTGGGGAGGGGCAACCACGCGCGCGCGGGGGTGGCGGGAGAGTGAAGAGGCAAGCGGTCGACCAGCTGCAGCGCGTGGGCGTCGAGGGCCCAAGCCGAGCCTCTACCGCTGGCCCTCCCCCGTCTTTGGGTCCTTCCTGGAGATTTTTAGACCGCGGGCATTTCGCGCCGCGGGGGTCCTCCAGTCTGACCAATATGCCGTAGCCTAAACTCAGGAGGCCGTAGGCGGCTGCCATTACTGAAATCGACCTGAGGTACCGGCTCCAGCGAAGGCATTCCTGCGCGATTACAGCGGCTTATATTGAAGGCGGCTTTAGCTGGCCGAACCGCTCAGCGCTAAACTCCCTAAAGTGACGGGAACGGCGGGAACACTGGGAACGCCCAGGGCAAACCCCTTGCAGGATCGGAGCCCGACGCGCCGGCCGCGTTCCCGTCTTACTGGTAACTTACAGGGAACAGATGGGAACAAGGGGTGCGGCCTCGCCTTGATCTGGCGGAGCACCGTGGCGCCGGCAGAAGCGTTCCGGGCGAGGCATTTTATGCCCCGTTGGGCCCGACCCCGCGCGCGTTGGTTGCCCCCTACCCCCACCCCTCGCCGCGGATTTGGTCACCGGCAGATTTCGCCGGTGACCCAGGGGCGACGTCCTGTGCACGTCCGATCGGCAAAGTGTTCTGCCGTCAAAGGGGTGACATCCACGTCACTCCTTTGGTCGAGGGGCTGACGCAAGCGTCCCGAGGCCGCGCCGCGCCGCCCTGATCTTGGGGCGACACTGGTGTCACCCCAGATTTGGGGCCGCTCCAGCTTCGGCCGCGAACGGCGTTCGCGTTCTCATGGCTAAGCGGCGCGAGCCTGGACGCCGTCCTCGTGCCGATTCAGGTCGGTGAGATCTGGCGCTAGACACGCCAGATCGGTCCAGTAGTGGCCGAGGCCCATTTGCTCCGGAGTGCGGCCGCCAGCCGTGGAAAGGCCCTCAATCAGCCGCTGCAGCAGCCGGCCGGCCCGAAGCGCCGCAGGCGATGCCTCCTGATCGGCCGGCAAGAGATAGACCAGGTCGTCAACGGCGTCCGACAGAGCGAGCGCGGTCACCATCGCGCCAACCGCCGTGGTCGGGGTGATCCATTCGGCGCGAGAGAGAAGGTGAGTCTGCAGCGCGGCGATCTGCGCCGGCGGCTGTCCCGCCAGCTCCGCCTGGTCGATCCTGGCCAACGCAGCGGCGAGCTGCCCCGCTAGCTGAACTCCGGGGCACGTCTCGACAGTGCCTGGCGACGGATGGTGCGCAAATGTCGACGGGGGAACAATTGCGGCGAGCGGCGAGGCGGTGTTCATTTTTGAAGGTCTCCAACATTGCTTGGTCGAGGGCGAGAAGCTGTCACAAGCGTAACGCTTCCGAATCGAGGAGACAAGTGTTACGGTTACAAGCGTAACAACAGGGGGGTTCATGTCTGCACGTCTCACCGGCGCCGCCTGCAGGGCGGGGCGGGCCATCCTAAAGTGGTCAGTGCGCGACCTCGCTCGGGCGGCTGGCGTTTCGCCGACCACGATCAATCTCCTCGAGGCCGATCGACCCTATCGAGTGGCGACCGCCGAAAAGATCTCGGCAGCGTTTCTGCTTCACAGCGTCGAAATCACCAATGGCGAGGGGACGGGCGCTAGGTTGCGATTCAACCAGGCCGCCGCGGATCCAACGTAATGGCGCCGCGCATTCTTCCCGCGGGACAACCGCTGATCCTTACCGCCGACGATGATCCGTTGCTCGCGGGGTGGGAGCAGGTTGGGCAAATCACGTATAGCAATGATGTCTCAGTAACGATCGTAGCCATCGAAACAATTGTCGCGAAGGATAAGAAAAGTAAGACTGGTCGCTCTCGTCCCAAGAGCATCTATGATGACGACCCCTTCATGTGGGTCCAGGTTGACGTTAGTGGATTCGGCCAAGAATTGTTGAGTTTCCACCTCAAGCAAGAAGTTGACCGTCGATCTTTGACCGGATTGGAGCGATGGCTCTTGGATATGGCGCGATCGGATGGTGACCACGAAAATATCTCTGACATAAGGGCGTGGCCAAACGTCGGTGACGAAGGCTTTGTCGAATTTGAAGGCCATCGGCGACTTGGGTTCGCGGCGGCAATGCTGAAATATCCGCGCACATTCCTAGATGAATTAGCCAACGTCGCTCCTCAGCTTGTTGACAGAGCAGAGGCGGCGCTAAATTGCGCGATCAGCGCGGGTGCTTATGTCCGGGAGGCGGAACTTAAGCAGGCCCTGGTATTAAAGAACAGAGAAGAGTTGAAGGTGAGAAGAGAGTCCATTGGGGCCGCAAGTAAGCGTCTGACGAACGGGCTAATGAGGTTTATTGCGTGCCTATCCGGTTGACGCA
>PLSW01000012.1 GCA_003165275.1 Caulobacteraceae bacterium | reverse complement strand
TTCGAATCCTCTCGCCCCGACCATCCGCCGGCGCAAGGAGAACAAGGCCTCATGCTCGCCCGTATCTATCGCCCCGCCAAGACCGCCATGCAGTCCGGCAAGGCCAAGACCGAGGACTGGACCCTGGAGTTCGAGCCGGAATCGGCCCGGTTGCCCGATCCGCTGATGGGCTGGGCCNNACCAAGGAAGAGGCCATCGCCTACGCCCAGGCCCACGGCATCGCCTTCCGGCTGATCGAACCGAAGACGGTCAAGCGGGTGATCAAGGCCTATGCCGACAACTTCGCCTTTGGGCGTAAAGTCCCCTGGACCCACTGATCCCGGCCCGGCGCCCTTAGCTCAACCGGATAGAGCACTCGCCTTCTAAGCGAGCGGTTGCTGGTTCGAATCCAGCAGGGCGCGCCGGGGTGCCCGGGGGAAGCCACGCGATGTCAGCAGGGTATCGCCGAGACGTGGCCGGCCGCCGCGTAGGCCAAGATCTTTGCGTCCCGGGTGACGATGGGAAGGGTCAGGCTGCGCGCCGTGGCGATCAGCAGACGGTCGGCGGGATCGCCATGCAAGGGCTCGGGAAGCTGCGACGCCGCGATCGCGATCTCGGCCGTGAAGGCCGCGGTCCTGATTCCAGGCCCGGCGCTGAAGCGGGCGAACCAGGTCGCGGGATCGGGGAGAAAGGCGATGACGCGGCCCGGCTTGGGGCGGCTCAACATGCCGATTTCCCAGGCGGAGATCGGCGAGACGAAGACGCCTTCGCCGAGTGCGGCGCGGATGATCTTTTCATCGCCGTCGTCATGGAGCGGATCGCCATTCGCGAGCCAGATCAGGGCGCAGGTATCCAACAGGACCGCCGTGGACGCGGTCGCCGGCGCGATCCCGCTCATTCGTGAAGCGAGCCGTAGTCCGCGGACAGGGGCTCGTCCAAGACGGGCGAGGTGAAATCAAAGTCCATGGGGGCGATGACGGAGCCCCGCATAAAGCCGTGCAGTTGGCGAATGGACGTCTCCGCGTCGTCCGGCGGAGAGAGGACGGCGACCACCTTGCCACGCTTGGTGATCGTCACCCGCGTCAGTTTGCGCGCCGCCAGTCTGTCGAGGATGTCCAGGCACTTGGCCTTGAACTCCGTGGCCGTAAAGGACTGGCTGTGCTGCATAGGGTCACCTTAAAATGACCGGTCATATATAGATGACCATGCGGCGACCAACAAGACGATTGGTCAGCCCCGCGCGGCGTCGAACGCCGCTAAGCCCCGCTGGAGATCGGCAATCAGGTCCGCTTGCGTCTCCAGACCCACATGCAGGCGAAGGACCGGTCCGTTGAAGTGCGGGGGGTAGTGGCGCTGGTGCAGTTGCGGACCACAAGTGGTCGCCAGGCTCTCGAATCCGCCCCAGGAAAAGCCCAGGCCGAACAGGGATAGGGCGTCCAGCAGGGCGTCCACGGCGCGGGCGGGCGCCGGCTGCAGGACCACCCCGAAGAGGCCGCAGGCCCCGGTGTAGTCCCGCCGCCAGATCGCATGATCCGGGGAGCGGGAGAGGGCGGGGTGCAGCACCCGGTGAACCTGGGGCTGGTCCTCAAGCCAGCGGGCGACTTCGAGGGCGGTCTCGCCGTGCCGCTCCATCCGCACCGGCAGGGTGCGCAGGCCGCGCAGGCCCTGGTAGGCGTCGTCGGGGGAGACCGACCAGCCGAAGTGCCACATGGCGTCCTCCAGCTGCTCGGCCAGGGTCGGATCGCGGGCGCAGGCCGAGCCCAGGAAGACGTCGGAATGGCCGCAGACGTACTTGGTCAGGGCCTGGATGCTGATGTCGACCCCGTGCTCCAGGGGCTTGAACAGCAGCCCCGCGCCCCAGGTGTTGTCCATCAGGGTCAGGACGCCGCGGGCGGCGGCGAGGCGGCAGATCGCCGGGACGTCGCAGAACTCGAAGGTCAGCGAGCCGGGGGATTCCATCAGCACCGCCCGCAGGCGGTCGCCGGCCATGGCCAGGATCGATTCGGCGCTCTCCCGCGGTGGAAAATACCGCACGGTCATGCCCATGCGGGTCAGCACCTGGTCGCAGAATCGGCGGGTTGGGCCATAGACGTTGTCGCCGACCAGAATCTCGTCGCCGGCCTTGAGCACCGAGATCAACGCTCCGGTGACCGCCGCGAGGCCCGAGGGGTAGAGCTGGCAGGCGTGGGCGCCCTCCATCTCAGCCAGGGCGTCGGCGAGGGCGCGATGGGCCGCCAGACCGCCCCGGCCGTAGGTGACCTGGCCATGATCGTAGAGGTCGGACGCCTTGCCCATCAGCACCGTCGATCCGCGCTGGATCGGCGGTCCGACCGTGCGCTCCAGCGGCCGGCTGGCGGGGTGATCGTGGATCAGGCGGGTGGGCTCACTCAGGTCCTTGCGAGACGACATCGGCGGCGCGGACCCAGGTCAGGCCGCGCCGACGGCGACCGGGGTCTCGGCGTGGCCGCCCCACTCCGCCCACGAGCCGTCGTAGACCGGCGTTTTCCAATGGCCAAGCCGGGCGAGACCCAGGGCGAGGATGGCGGCGGAGACGCCGGAGCCGCAGGTGGTGACGATGGGCCGTTCCAGGTCGATCCCCGCGGCCTTGAACGCGGCCTCGAGCTCGGCCTTGGGCAGGAGGGCGCCGTCGGGACCGATGATCGCGGTCCAGGGCAGGTTTCGCGCCCCGGGCATGTGGCCGGACCGCAGGCCCGCGCGGGGCTCGGGCTCCTCGCCGCGGAACCGGGGGCCGGAGCGGGCGTCCAGCAGCTGGGCGCCGCCGTCGGTGAGGGCGCTCATCACCTGCGAGAGGTCGGCGACCAGGGCGGGATTGGGGTGGGCCTTGAACTCGCCGTGCGGCTTGAGCGGCCAGCCGGCCTCCAGGGGGTGAGCCTCGGCGATCCATTTCGGCAAACCGCCGTCGAGGACGAAGGTCTTGTCATGGCCCATCATCCGGAACGCCCACCAGACCCGGGGCGCGGAGAAGAGGCCCGCGGAATCATAGACCACCACGGTGGAGTTCGGCTCGACGCCCAGCCGTCGCGCGTGCACCGCGAAATCCGCCGGCTCGGGCATCATGTGCGGCAGGGGGCTGGAATGGTCGACGATCTCGTCGATGTCGAAATAGACCGCGCCGGGAATGTGTCGCTCGGCGTGCTCGGCCCGGGCGTCATGGCCGGAGCCCGGCATATACCAGGTGGCGTCCACAATCTCGAGGTCGGGGTCGTCCAGGTGGGCGGCCAGCCAGTCGGTGGAGATCGTCGGATCATCGGTCATGGATTTCGCAGTCCGGGATTCAAAGCCAAGAGGGGGTCGGCAGGCCGTGGGCCTGGAGGAAGTCTGGGTTGAAGAGCTTGCTCTGGTAACGTGAGCCATTGTCGCAAAGCACGGTCACGATGGTTTTGCCAGGTCCCAGGTCGCGGGCGAGGCGGATGGCCCCGGCGACGTTGATGCCGGACGATCCACCAAGACACAGGCCCTCGTGTTGCGTCAGGTCAAAAACCTGCGCGACCGTCTCGGCGTCGGGGATCAGATAGGGCCGGTCGATGATCAGCCCCTCGATGTTGGCGGTAATCCGGCCCTGGCCGATGCCCTCGGTGATCGAGGTTCCCTCGGCTTTGAGCTCGCCGGCGGTGTAGTAGCTGTAAAGCGACGCTCCGGGCGGGTCGGCGAGGCCGATAGTCACCTCGGGCTTCAGTTCGCGCAGCTTCATGGCCACGCCCGCAAGGGTGCCGCCTGACCCGATGGCGCAGATGAAGCCGTCGATCCGGCCTTCGGTCTGCGCCCAGATCTCCGGCGCTGTCGTCTCGTAGTGGGCCTTGCGGTTGGCGATGTTGTCGAACTGGTTGGCCCAGACGGCTCCGCTGGGTTCACTGGCGTTGCGCGCCTCGGCGAGGCGCCGGGAGACGTGGACGTAGTTGTCCGGGTTCGAATAGGGCGCCGGGTCCACCTCGACCAGCTCGGCGCCGAGGAGGCGAAGGGCGTCCTTCTTTTCCTGGCTCTGATTGCGCGGGATCACGATCGCGGTGCGATAGCCCAGGGCGCTGGCGACCATGGCCAGGCCGATGCCGGTGTTGCCGGCGGTGCCCTCGACGATCAGGCCGCCGGGCCGCAAGGTCCCCCGGCGCTCGGCGTCGCGGATGATGAAGAGGGCGGCGCGGTCCTTCACCGACTGGCCGGGATTCATGAATTCCGCCTTGCCCCAGATCTCGCAGCCGGTGGCCGCGCTGGCGCGATTGAGACGGATCAACGGCGTGTCGCCGATGGCGTCCACAACGCTGGCTGCAACTTTCATGGGTGACGGGCTCGCTAGGAACGGGGGCGAACGCTAGGCGCAATCCTGGGGCGGGGGCAAGCGTGTCGGCGCTGAGGACGTCCGCAGATTTCCTGGCGGCGAGGGTCGGCGCCTAGGTCCGTGAGAGGCCCAGCTGGATCACGTTGGTGCGTTCGGTGCGGAAGCCGGCTTCGCAGTAGCTCAGGTAGAACCGCCACAGCCGACGGAACCGCTCGTCGAAGCCCAGGGGGCGGATATCCGCCCAGGCCGCTTCGAAGGCCTTGCCCCACTCCTGCAGGGTGTCGGCATAGTGCTGACCGAAGCGGACGATCTCGCCCCAGGCGAGGCCCGCCCGGTCGGTCTCCTCCTTCAGGCGCCGCTCGCTGCCGAGCATGCCGCCGGGGAAGACGTACTTCTGGATGAAGTCGGCGCGGGAGCGGTAGTCGTCGAAGAACTCGTCGCGGATGGTGATGATCTGCAGGCCGGCGCGGCCGCCGGGGACCAGCACGTCGTGAATCTTCTGGAAATAGGTCGGCCAATAGCGCTCGCCCACCGCCTCGAACATCTCGATGGAGGCGACCCGGTCGAACCGGCCAGGCACGTCGCGATAGTCGATCAGCTGGATATCGGCCTTCTCGGCCAAGCCCTGGTCGAACATGCGCCTGCGGGCGAAGTCGTACTGTTCGCGGCTGATGGTGATGCCGGTGACCTTGGCGCCCACTTCGGCGGCGGCGAATTCGGCGAAGCCGCCCCAGCCGCAGCCGATCTCCAGCACGCTCTGACCCGCCTGCAACCCCATGGTCTGGGCGAGGGTGGCGTATTTGTTGCGCTGCGCCTGGGCCAGGGGCTGGCCGGCGTATTCATAGTGGGCCGACGAGTAGGTCATCGTCCGGTCCAGCCAGCGGCAGTAGAAGGCGTTGCCGAGGTCGTAGTGGGCGTGGATGTTGCGACGGGAGCCCTCGCGGCTGTTGTTGTGCAACAGGTGGCCGACGAAGTTGGCGATGCGGACCAGGGGATTGCCCTTGGCCAGTTGCTGCAGCCGGTCGAAGTTCAGGCTGGCCGATTCCAGCACCGCCGTCAGGTCGGGGGTGTCCCATTCGCCGGCCATGTAGCCCTCGGCGAAACCGACGGCGCCGCCGGCCATCACCCGGCGCATGCAGCGGTAGTCGTGGATGGCGACTCTGGCCTCCGGCCCCGGCTCGCTGCCCCGGATGGCGATCTCCCGGCCGGACGGCAGGACGAAGGTGATCCCCCCGAACATCCAGTTGCTGGCGGCGATCCTGAGGGCGGAGCGGAAGACCGCCGGGGCGCGCCGGATGTCCGGCAACGTCATCCAGGCCGTTTTCGTCGTCGTCGAGTGGACCAGGTCGCTCATGGGCGCCTCCATTCCAGTCATTCGAACAAGCTGAGCATGTCACGAACCAGGGGTGATTGCACGTCCGACGCTCGTTCCGGCCTTGGGCCCCGGCGGCCGGGCCCCGAAAGGCGCGCCCTTGATCCATAGCTTCAGCGCCTCCCAGTGGATGGCCGCGACCACCCCCAGGGTCATCAGCGGCATGCCGACGAAAAGGCCGGCGAGGGTCGCGTCCGTGAGCGGCCGGCGGCGCAGGTCGAGGGTGGCCAGGAAGTCGGGACGGCCGGCCACGTGCTTCTGGATCGTCAGGTCGAGGGTCTCTCCCGGCGGCGTCAGCCGGAACCGGTAGCCGCCATCTACCCGGTAGAAGGGCGAGACATAGAGGGCTTTGTCCGCCTCGTGCCGCTCGACGGCGCACCCCCGGGCGGGGACCACATAGGCGTGGGTCTGGCCGAAGGTGTTGTTGACCTCGTAGATCACCGCTTCCAGCCGCCCATCGGCGGCGTGGATGAAGAAGACCGAGATCGGGTTGAAAACGAAGCCCAGCACCCGCGGAAACGCCAGCAGGCGAATGCCCGAGGCCGTGGCGGCGACCCCCGCCTCTCGCAGCCTAGCCTGCACCCACGGACGCAAGGATTTACTGTCGCGGTCGCCGTGGTCCTTGGGGGTGAAGCTGAAGAGGCCGAAGCGGCCGAGCCGGATGGTCCACAGGCCCTTGAGCGCCTGCGCCGGCCGGTCGATGTCGATCAGCAGCTGGAACACCCTGTAGCGGAAGCGGTGCGGCCGGGGCGCGAAGCGATGATGGGTCGTTTCGCCGACGTAAAGACAGGCGAGGTCGCTCATGCGCGGAGCGCTCGGCGCGCCGGCGCCTGAACGGGCGCCGTGGCCGGATGCGTCAGCGGGCCACCTGGGATCCGGTGATCGACGAAGGTCCAGGGGACCGAGCCGCCCAGGGCGTTGGCGACGCGAAGGCCGGCGGTGAGGCCGTCTTCATGGAAGCCGTGGCCCAGCCACGCGCCCGCGTACCAGACCCCGCCGCGGCCCTGGATCCGGCCGAACTGCCGCTGGGAGGCGAGGGAGGGGGCGTCGAACTGGGGATGATCGTAGTCGAAGACCTGGAAGGTCAGGGCCGGGTCCGGGGGAGTCGCCGGATTGAGGCTGACGAACAGGGGCTTTCGCGGATCGATGTGCTGCAGGCTGTTCATCCAGTAGGTCACCCCGCCCGGCGCGCCACCGGGGCCGCCCACGAGGTAGTTCCAGCTGCCCCAGGCGGCTTTGCGCGACGGCATCAATGCCGGGTCCCGGTGCAGATAGGCGGTGTTGGGCGCATAGCGCATGGCGCCGAGGAAGGCCCGCTCGTCCACCGCCGCGCCACCCAGCAGCCCGAGGGCCTGGTCGGAATGGCAGGCGAAGATGACCTGGTCGAAGACCTCGCGGGCGCCGTTGCTATCGATGACCTCGACCCCCGCCTCAAGGCGGACCACGCGCCGGACGCCGACGCCCAGGCGAACGCGATCACCCAGCAGCGCGGCCAGTTTGGAGACATAGGCCCCGCTGCCGCCCTTGATTGTGCGCCAGCTGGGCTGGACCATCTGCAGCAGGCTGTGGTTGGCGAAGAAGCGCAGAAAGCTCTCCGCCGGCGCCTCGGCCACGCCGGCCTCGCTGGTGGACCAGATCGCCGCCCCCATGGGCAGTAGGTAGTTGCGCTCGAAGGCCTTGCCGAACCCGCGCAGCCGCAGGTAGCCGCCCAGGGTCAGGTCGTCGACGACGCCGGCGGCGAGATCGGCATGGGCCCGCCGGTTGAACCGATTTATGTCCGCCAGCATGCGCAGGAACGTCAGGCTGGCGAGATTGCGCTTCTGGGCGAACACGCCGCGGGGAAAGTTGGAGGACCACTCCCGCCCGCCGCCGGCGAAGGCGAAGCTCATGTCCGTCTCGACGCTCGCCACGTCGAGGGCGTCCAGCAGGCCGACGAGGTTGGGATAGTTGCGCTGGTTGTAGACGATAAAGCCGGTGTCCACGTCGATCGCGGCGCCGTCGTAGTCGATGCGCACGGTGTTGGCGTGGCCGCCGAGGCGCTCGTCCTTCTCGAAAAGGGTGACGTCGTGGGCGTCCTTCAGGGCGTAGGCGGCGCCGAGTCCGGAGACCCCAGAACCGATGATCGCAACCTTCATTGTGCGTTCCGCCTTCGCCCTTGTGCCGCCACATCGTACACGTCACTTGTACGGCAAGCTTCGACCTTCGGATCAACGGACCTGCCGACCATGACCAAGCCCAACGCCATCGTGGAGATTAACGCGCCCAATGGCGGCGTCGTGCGGATCGGCAACGCACTGCAGCTGTCCGTGATCGCCGGGCCCTGCGCCCTGGAGAGCCGCCAGCATGCCCTGGAATGCGCCCATATGCTGAAGGAGATTTCAGCACGGCTAGGGATCGGCCTCATCTACAAAACCTCATTCGACAAGGCCAACCGCAGTTCGGTGAACACCGGCCGCGGCATGGGGTTGCGCGAGGCCCTGCCGATCTTCGCCGAGATCCGCGAGGTCACCGGCCTGCCCGTGCTCACCGACGTCCATGAGCCCTTCCAGTGCGAAGAGGCCGCCCAGGCGGTGGACGTGCTGCAGATTCCCGCCTTCCTCTGCCGCCAGACCGACTTGCTGCTGGCGGCGGCGGCCACCGGCAAGGTGGTCAATGTGAAGAAGGGTCAGTTCCTGGCCCCCTGGGACATGAAGCACGTCATCGAAAAGGTGCTGTCCGGCGGCAATCCCAATGTGATGGCCACCGAGCGAGGCGTCTCGTTCGGCTACAACACCCTGGTCTCCGATATGCGCGCCCTGCCGGTGCTGGCCCAGATCGGCTGCCCCGTGGTTTTCGACGCCACCCACTCGGTGCAGCAGCCGGGCGGGCAGGGCGCCACCTCCGGCGGCCAGCGGGAATTCGTGCCTGTCCTGGCGCGGGCGGCGGTGTCCGTGGGTGTGGCGGCGGTGTTCATCGAGACCCATCCGGATCCCGACAAGGCCCCTTCGGACGGGCCCAACATGGTGCCGCTGAACCAGTTCGAGGGGTTGATGCGTGATCTCCTCGCCTTCGACGCCCTGGCCAAGGCGCGCGCGGCGGCTTGACGCCCGCCGCGCCAGGCTCGACACCCGGACGCCATGAATCTCTCCGAACTCCAACCTCTGCTGAGCGCCCTGGCCGGTGTCAGGGTCGCCTGCGTCGGCGACCTGATGGTCGATCGGTTCGTGCATGGCGAGGTGGCGCGCATTTCCGCCGAAGCTCCGGTGCCGGTGATGGCCCGCCGGTCCGAGGACGTGATGCTGGGCGCGGTGGGCAATGTGGCGCGTAACATCGCCGCCCTCGGCGGCCGGGCCGCCCTGGCGGCCGTGGTCGGGGACGACAGCGTCGCCCACGAGGCCGCGGCCCTGATCGGCCAGAGCGAGGGCCTCGCTGGCCACCTTGTCACCCAGGTCGGCCGGCCGACGGCCCTGAAGATCCGCTTCGTGGCCGGGGGCCAACAACTGCTGCGGGTCGACCACGAGGAGGTCGCCGACATCACCGGCGATGTCGAGGCACGGATGGTCAAGGCGGTCGCCGACGCGGCGGCTGAGGCCGGGGCGATCCTGCTGTCAGATTACGGAAAGGGCGCGGTCACCGAGAAGGTGATCGCCGCCTGCCATGCCGCGGCCAAGGCCGGCGGCGCGCCGGTGATCGTCGATTCCAAGGCCCGCAGCTTCCTGCGCTACGGCGCCGTCGATCTGGTCAAGCCGAACGCGGCGGAACTGCACGCGGCCACGGGCCTGCCCACCCGCACGGACGCCGAGGTCGAGGCCGCCCTGGCCCTGGCCCTCAAGCTCAGCGAGGCCCGGGCAATCCTGGTCACCCGCTCGGCCCAGGGAATGTCCCTCGCCGTCCGCGGGGCCCCGGTGCGCCATTTCCCCGGTGAGCCGCGCCAGGTGTTCGACGTCTCCGGCGCCGGCGACACCGCCCTGGCGGCCCTGGGCCTCGCCCTGGCTTCCGGCGCGAGCCTGGAGCAGGCCGTGGAGCTGTCCCTGCTCGCCTCCGGGGTCGTGGTCGGCAAGGCGGGCACCGCCGTCGTCACCCCCGGCGAACTGATCGAGGCTGAACTCAGCGTCCACCGCGCACCCGCCGACGCCAAGATCGCCACCCCGGAGCGGATGGTGCTAGAGATCGACCGCTGGCGGGCCCAGGGCCTGAGGGTCGGCTTCACCAACGGCTGTTTCGACATCCTGCATCGGGGCCACGTGACCTACCTGGCCCAGGCGCGGTCCTGGTGCGACCGGCTGATCGTCGGCCTCAACAGCGACCGATCCATCCGCGCCCTCAAGGGCGAGGGCCGGCCGGTGAACGACCTGGAGTCCCGCGCCCTGGTGCTGGCGGGCCTGGGCTCAGTGGACCTAGTGGCGCCCTTCGACGAGGACACACCGATCGAACTGATCAAGGCCGCGCGGCCGGACGTGCTGATCAAGGGCGCCGACTATTCCATCGAGGGGGTGGTCGGCCACGAGTTCGTGCAGAGCTACGGCGGCCAGGTGAAGCTGGCGCAGATCGTCGACGGCTATTCCACCACGGCGGCGATTGCCAAGCTCTCGGGCGCCAAGCTGACGGGGCGGACATGAGCGGCGGCGCGATCCTGGTCACCGGCGGCGCCGGCTTCATCGGCTCCAACATCGTCGCTCGGCTCTGCGTGGAATCGGCGGCGGAGGTGGTGGTCTGCGACCGCCTGCGCGACGCTTCCTTGGGCAAGTGGCGCAACCTCGCCAAGCATCCCATCGCCGATTTCGTGGCGCCCGAGGCCCTCACCGATTGGCTGGCCGACAACGGCGAGCGGGTGGAGGTGGTGATCCACATGGGCGCCATCTCCTCGACCATGGAGCCCGACGCCGACCGGATCATCCACACCAACTTCAGCCTCTCGCGGGACCTCTTCCGCTGGTGCGCCGACCATGGCCGGCGGCTGATCTACGCCTCCTCGGCGGCCACCTACGGCAACGGCGCCCTCGGCTTTGATGGCAAGGACGATCTGAAGAGCCTGATCGCCCTGCGCCCGCTCAACGCCTACGGCTGGTCCAAGGCGCTGTTCGACATCTTCGCCGCCCGGGCGGCGGCCAACGGCCAGACTCCGGCCCAATGGGTGGGACTGAAGTTCTTCAATGTCTACGGCCCCAACGAGGGCCACAAGGGCGCCATGAAATCGGTGGCGACGCAGATGTGGCCGCGGGTGGCCGCGGGGGAGACCGTGCGCCTCTTCAAGTCGCACAATCCCGACTACCCGGACGGCGGCCAGCTGCGCGATTTCGTCTATGTGCGCGACGTGGTCGATGTCGTGGACTGGCTGATCGCCCATCCGGAGGTCAATGGCGTCTACAACCTCGGCTCCGGGCAGGCCCGGTCGTTCCGCGACATGGCCGAGGCGGTGTTCGCCGCCGCCGGCGCCAAGCCGAACATCGAATACATCGACATGCCCGAGGCCCTGCGCGGCGCCTATCAGTACTATACCCAGGCCGACATGAGCCGCCTGCGCGCCGCCGGCTACGACGCCCCCCTGACCAGCGTCGAGGACGGGGCGGGCGACTACGTACGTGGCTTCCTCTCGCAACCGGACCCCTACAGATAACCCCGTGACCAAACCCGCCGACTCCGTCGTCCTGAAGACCACCTGCTGCATCGCCGGGGGCGGCCCGGCGGGGATGATGCTGGGCTATATGCTCGCGCGCTCGGGCGTGAAGGTGATCGTGCTGGAGAAGCACGCCGACTTCCTGCGGGATTTTCGCGGCGACACCGTCCATCCCTCCACCATGGAAGCGCTGTATGAGCTCGGCCTGCTCGAGGACTTCCTCAAGCGCCCCCACGACGAGGTCACCGAGCTGAGCGGCCGGATCGGCGAGACCCTGGTCAAGGTGGCCGATTTCAGCCACCTGCCGACCCACGCCAAGTTCATCGCCTTCACCCCGCAGTGGGAATTTCTTGATTTCCTCAGCCAGGCCGGCCAGCGCTTTCCCGAGTTCCAGGTGATGATGTCCGCCGAGGCGGTCGATCTTACCCAGACGAATGGCCGGATCACCGGGGTCAAGGTCGCCGCCAAGGACGGCCCGCTGACCATTGAGGCCGATGTCGTGATCGCCGCCGACGGGCGTCACTCGACGCTGCGGGACAAGGCCGGAATGGCGGTCACCGATCTCGGCGCGCCCATCGACGTGCTGTGGATGCGACTGCCGCGAAAGCGGGGGGATCCGGGCGAGGCCCTAGGCAACATCGGGACCGGCTACGTCTTCGTGATGATCCCGCGGGGCGACTATTTCCAGTGCGGTTTCGTCGTTCGCAAGGGCGGCTACGACGACCTGCGCAAGAGGCCCCTCAAGGATCTGCGCGAGCGCATCGCCAAGATCGTCCCCTTCATGGCCGACAGGGTCGAGACCTTGAAGCGCTGGGACGACATCAAGCTGCTCACCGTCACCATCGACCGGTTGGAGCGCTGGTGGCGCCCGGGCTTTCTGTGCATCGGCGACGCCGCCCACGCCATGTCCCCGGTGGGCGGGGTTGGCATCAACCTGGCGGTCGCGGACGCCGTGGCCGCCGCCAACGCCCTGGCCTCGCCCCTGGCCCGCGGCATCCTGCGCGACGCCAACCTCGCCGACGTCCAGTATCGCCGCCAGCGCGCAGTGCGGCTTATGCAGTCCCTGCAACTGGCGATCCAGGACCGGGTCATCTCGGCGGCCCTGGACAGCGCCGCGCCGATCGATCCGCCAGCTATCGTGCGCCTGCTCAACGGCTTCGCGCCACTGCGCCGGCTCCCCGCGCGGGTGATCGGCCTGGGCTTTCGGATGGAACATGTGCGCACCAAGGACATCCACGCCCGATGATCGACGAGCTGCGAGCGCGGACAAGGGCCGCCATCGACCGGTTGAGGGCCCAGAGCCTCACCACCCGTGACTGGCTGCTCGTCGCCGCCGCGGCCTTGCTCGCCCTGGCGCTCAGCGCCGCGCTGATCTGGCGGCAGGACATCCTGCAGAGCGCCCTCGATCCGAAGGAGCCGTTCCAGACCTATCGACCGCCCCCGGCGCCGGACTACGCCAAGCCCTCCGCCTGGGCCCTGCTGCCGCCCAATCCGGGAACATGGACGACGGCGGATCCGCCAGCCGACGTCTTCTTCGTCCACCCCACTACCTTTGATGGGGGGCGCAATTGGAACGGACCGATCGACGACGAGGCGTCTAACCGCTTCCTGAATCGGGTAATCTTGCCCAACTACGCCGGGCCGTTCGCCCGGGTGGGCCGGGTCTTCGCCCCGCACTACCGCCAAGCCAGCGTCTATACCTCGCTCACCCTTCGCGATGACGCCCGCGAGGCGCGCGAGTTCGCCTATGACGACGTTCGGCGGGCCTTCGACTATTATCTCCAGCATTTCGCGAATGGACGACCGCTGGTGATCGCGGGCGTCGAGCAGGGCGCCACCCTGGTCGATCGACTGGTCCACGACGCGATCGCCGAGCGGCCGGATCTCGTCAAGCGGCTGGCTGTCGTCTATCTTGCCGACACCGTCGTGTTGCGTGAAGCCTATCTGCCGGGATCGGCGCTGCCGGCCTGCGCCGCGCGGGACCAGGCCCACTGCGCGGTCGGCTGGACCCAGGCCTTCGAGTTCGACAAGGCCGACATCCGCCAAACCCTGCACCGCTCGCTCGTATGGGGTCAGGCCGGGCATCTGGAGGACGCGGCGGGCCGTCCGTTCCTTTGCGTTAACCCGCTGCTTGGCATGGAGACCGACGCCCCGGCGCCGGCGAGATTAAATCGAGGGGCTGTGGCGGCTTCAGACGTCGAATGGGGCGCGCGGCCGGCTTTCTTGACGCGACAGGTCTCCGCGCAATGCGTGGGCGGGCTGTTGCGCGTCTCCGCGCCGCTATCGCCCTCGCTGAGATCGACTGGGGGGTGGCTCGATCACCTGAAAGAACCGGACTACAATTTATTTTACGCCGACATCGAGGCGGATGCGAACGGCCGCGTCGCCGGCTTGCTCAATCAGCCAGACTTCCACCTTCCCGCGCCGCCGATCCTGGCCACGATCGCCATCCGATCCTCGCCGATCCACCGCGTGCAATAGCCGTCGCCCGTTCGATCTTGATCCGGCCGATGTCGTTCAGGTCGTCGGAGTCGGCCGAGACGAAGTCGTGGAAGGTCTCGGCCAATTGGACTTCGTCCTTGATGACGCAACATACCCGATGTTGCGGCGCCCGGGCGGCCCATGCCATAGCAACGATCCGCACCGGCTCGACACCGGCCTGATAAGGGATCGGGGCGCGGTGACGGCTTCACAAGGATCGCTTCGTGACGCCCTCTAACTTGGACCCCTCAAAGCGAATCGCGCTGTTCACGGTGCACGACGCCTCGCCTTGGTTGCGCCAGACGCCGAAGGGCAGCGGCGATTGGGGTCGGTGGCGTTATAGTTTCAACTCCGGCGCCGACGACGCCCACTGGCTGGTGGTCTATGACGAACTGCGGGCCAGCGTCCGCACGACGGTTCCGAAGGCGCGGCGGATTATCGTCATCAGCGAGCCGTCCGACTTCAAAATCTACAGCCCACGCTACCTGAACCAGTTCGGCGTGATGCTGTCGCCCATGCCGACACCGGGATTCACTGGAATTCAGATCCAGACCGACGTGGGCCTGCCGTGGTCTTTCGGCTTGGACATGTTGAGCAGCCAGCGGCCCTTCCCCTGCCGTTACGACTTCGATGCCCTTGCAGCCCTGGCGAGGGGCGAGAAGACCCACGCGCTGTCGGCCGTGGTTTCCATGAAGACCCAGCTGAGAAAGCACCGGGTGCGCGTGGAATTCACCGAGGCCCTCGGCGGGCGCCTGGGCGACCGGCTCATCCGCTACGGGCAGGGACTGAAGCCCATTGGGGACAAGGCGGACGCCATCCTGCCCTACACGCACCACCTGGTCGTCGAGAACAACGACGAGGACAACTTCTTCACCGAAAAACTGACGGACGCCTACCTGGGCTGGTCGATGCCGATCTTCTCCGGCTGTCAGAACATTGAGGGTTTCTTTCCGGCCGAGGCGCTGCGGCGGTTTGACATCTACGCCACGGACGCGGTCGACCGTGTGGTGGCGGCGCTGGACGCGCCGGTGACGCCATCCCAGTGGGCGGCCATCGGCCAGGCGCGCGTTGCCGTCCTGGAGCGCTACAATATCTTTGCCCGCCTCAGCGATATCATCGCGGGCCTTGCGCCAATCGACGCCGCGCCGGTGGACGAAATTCTCCACGAAAGCGTTCATTTCGCGCCGCTGGGCAAACGGCTGAGAACAGCGTGGAAGCGCGTGCGGCCCCCCAGGCGCAAACCCTTAGCCGCTGTCGCGCCGCCGGCCGCCTGAGGCGCGCCGCTTCACCCGGCGTCGTTGATCGGTCCGCTCGCCCGCCAATCGAACAGGGCCTGCAATATGCGCACGGCCTGACCGCGCGCGCTGGCGAGGCTGGGGTCGCGGCCCAACACCAGCCGGGCGTCATCGGCCGCCGCGGCGATGAGGTCGCGGTGGGCGATTGGGTCCGCCAAGCGATAGGCGGGAAAGCCGCTCTGCTTCAGGCCCAAGGGGTCGCCGCCGCCGCGCAGTTCCAGGTCCTTTTCGGCGATGACGAAGCCGTCGTCGGTCCGGCGCAGGACGTCCAGCCGCGCCTGACCGGCCTGGCTAAGGGGCGGATCGTAGAGCAGCACGCAGCTGCTCTCCCGCGATCCGCGCCCGACCCGGCCGCGCAGCTGGTGCAACTGGGCGAGGCCGAAGCGTTCGGCCTGTTCGATGACCATGATCGAGGCGTTGGGCACGTCGACCCCCACCTCGACCACCGTGGTGGCCACCAGCACGCTGAGCCGGCCGTCGACGAAGTCGGACATCACCGCGTCCTTCTCCCCCGCGCTCAAACGGCCGTGGACCAGACCCACGCCGGGGCCGATGGTCTTGCGCAGGTCCGCCCAGCGCAGCTCGGCGGCGGCGAGGTCGCTGAGCTCGGACTCCGCCACCAGCGGGCAGATCCAGAAGGCCTGGGCGCCAGTGTTCACCGCCTCTGCCAGCCGGGCCACGACCTCGGCCTGGCGGGGCATGGGCACGGCCCGGGTGGCCACCGGCTTGCGGCCGGGGGGCTTTTCGTCGAGGCGGGAGACGTCGAGGTCGCCGTAGACGGTTAGCTCCAGGGTGCGCGGGATCGGGGTGGCCGACATGGCCAGCAGGTGGGTGGAGCGGCCCATTTCCTGCAGACGCTGGCGTTCGGAGACGCCGAACCGGTGTTGCTCGTCGATCACCGCCAGGGCCAGGGCGCGGAAGGCGACGTCGTCCTGGAAGAGGGCGTGGGTGCCGACGGCCACCGCCGCCTCGCCGCCGATCAGGGCCCGCAGCTTTTCCGCGCGGCCAGCGCCCTTGTCGCGGCCGGTGAGCAGGACCGGGGTCAGGCCCTGGGCGCGGAGCGGGCCGGCGAGGGTCTCGAAGTGCTGGCGCGCCAGGATCTCCGTCGGCGCCATCAGCGCCGACTGGTAGCCGGCGGCCGCCACGTCGGCCATGGCCAGCAGGGCGACGACGGTCTTGCCGGCGCCCACATCCCCCTGCAGTAGCCGCGACATGCGCTCGGCCGACGCCAGGTCGGAACGGATTTCGCTGATCGCCCGCGCCTGGGCGCCGGTGAGGCGGAAGGGCAGGGCGGCCTCGACCTTATCGGCGAGGGGGCTGGGCGGGATGGCCGGCGCCGCATGCACCCGCCGCGCGGCCTTGCGCTGGGCCAGGGCCAGCTGGTGGGCGAAGAGTTCGTCATAGGCGAGCCGCCGGCGATGCGGCGCATCAAGGGATAGGTCCGCCTGGGAAGTGGGGGCGTGCAGCCGCTCCAGGGCCTGGCGCCAGGCCGGAAACCGCTCCCGGGCCAGCCACGCCGGGTCCTGCCATTCCGGCAGTTCCGGCGCCCGGGCCAGGGCCTCCAGGGCCAGGCGCCGCACCGTGCGGGCGGGAAGGCCGGCGGTGGCGGCATAGATCGGCTCCTCCTGGGGGATCTTCTCCGCCTGGTCCTCGGCGAGCAGATAGTCGGGGTGGGCCATCTGCAGCTCGCCGCCGAATCGCTCCAGCCGCCCGCTCACCACTCGCCGCGCCCCGACCGGGTGCTGCTGGACCATGTGCTGGCCGCCGCCCTTGAACCAGGCCAGGGTCAGGAAGCCGGTGCCGTCGAAGGTGCGGATGCGGTAGGGCTGGCCGGGTCTCGCCGAGCCGAAGTGGGCGTCGATGGAGACCAGGAAGGTGCCGGTCTGCCCCTCTTCGGCGGCGCTGACCGTGGTCAGGGCCCGGTGGACAAGGGATTGCGGGGCGAGAAAGATCAGGTCGCGCACCAGCGGACCGGCGAGCTTGTCCACCAGGGGCGCGATCTTCGGACCCACCCCCTTGAGGGAGGACGAGGGGGCGAAGAGGGGAAATAGAATCTCAGGTCGCATCGCGCGTAGCATAGCGCGGGTGGCGGCGGACGCGCGGGCGTTCTATATGCGCGCTTCCCATGACCGACCCCCGCCTCAACAAGCTTCGTTTCCGCGCCTGGCGCCGCGGCTTCCGCGAGGCCGACCTCATCCTCGGCGGCTTCGCCGACGCCCGGCTCGCCACCTTGACCCCGGCGCAGCTGGACGCCTTCGAGGCTTTACTGGATCAGGAGGACCACGACGTCTACGCCTGGATCGTCGGCCATGAAACCGCGCCCGCCGCGTTTCAGGGGGACCTCCTCGAGGCGCTGCGCGTCTTCCATCTGCAATTGCCCGCCGCGCGCGGGGACAATCTCGGCGCCTAGGAGTTCAGGTGGCTCAACCGTCCGACCTGAAGACCATCGCCCAGTCCCACGACGGGCTGGAGCTCACCGGCGCGCCGGAGGGGTATGACGCCCTGTTGATGGCGGACATTGTCCGCGCGCGGGGCGGCCTGTCGGTGTTCGCGGCCCGGGACGGGACCCGCGCCTCGGCCTTCATCGACGCCTTCCGCTTCTTCGCCCCGGAGGTGGAGGTGATCCACTTTCCGTCGTGGGACTGCCTACCCTACGACCGCATGGGCCCATCCGCCGGCGTCGCCGCCCGCCGGATGACCACCCTGGCCCGGCTCGCCTCCGCCGAGCCGCGCAAGGGTCCCAGCCTGCTGGTCACCCAGGCGCCGGCCCTGCTCCAGCGCGTGCCGCCGCGGGAGGTGGTCCGCCGGGCCGGCTATTCCGCCCGCACCGGCCAGGACGTGAACGTCGCCGACCTGGAGCGGTATTTCGCCGTCAACGGCTATCAGCGGGCGTCCACCGTCTCTGAACGCGGCGAATTCGCCATCCGCGGCGGGGTGATTGACGTCTTTCCGCCGGGCGCCGAGGAGCCGGTTCGGCTGGACCTCTTCGGGGACACCCTGGAATCGATCCGCGCCTTCGATCCCCTCACCCAGCGCTCCACCAAGCAGCTGAAGGCCTTCGACCTGTTGCCGGTGTCCGAGGCCCTGCTCGATCCGGACAGCATCGCCAGCTTCCGCAAGGGCTATGTAGCCGCCTTCGGATCGCCCGGGGACGACGCCCTCTACGAGGCCGTCAGCGCGGGCGGACGGCGGGCGGGGCTGGAGCACTTCCTGCCGCTGCTCTATGGCCGGCTGGAGACCCTGTTCGACTATCTGCCGGACCAGGCCCTGATCGGCGTCGACCATCTGGCGTCCGAGGCGCGGGATGAGCGGCTGGCCATGGTGCTCGACGCCTACCAGGCGCGCACCGAGAACGGAAAGGGCCGGGCCGGCTACCATGCCCTGGCTCCCGACACCCTCTATCTGACCGCGGAGGAGTGGGACCGCCGGGTGGCCGCGCGGCCGTCGCGCAAGTTCACCCCCTTCCAGAGCGACGCGGGCGTCCATGTCATCGACATGGGTGCGCGCATGGGGCGCAACTTCTCCGCAGAACGCGCGCAGGACAGCGTCAACCTGTTCGAGGCCACCGCCGACCACGCCAAGACATTGGCCGCCGCCGGCAAGCGGGTGCTGCTGGCGTCCTGGTCCGAGGGCTCTTCGGAACGCCTCGGCGCCATGCTGGCCGATCACGGCCTGAACAACATCGCCTTCGCGCCCTACTGGCAGGCGGCCAAGGCGGCGGATCCGAAGAAGCCGCAGCGGGTGGTGCTGCCCCTGGACACCGGTTTCGAGACCGACAGCCTGGCGGTTATCTCCGAGACCGACATCCTGGGCGATCGGCTGGCGCGGCCTCGCCGGCGTCGCCGGGCGCAGAACTTCCTGGCCGAGGCCTCGTCGCTCACCCCTGGCGATCTTGTGGTCCACATCGACCACGGCATCGGCCGCTATCTCGGGCTGAAGACCCTGGAGATCCAGGAGGCCGACCACGACTGTCTGGAGATCGAATACGGGGGCGACTCCAAACTCTATCTCCCGGTGGAGAACATCGACCTGCTGACCCGCTACGGCGCAGAGGTCGAGGGGGTGCAGCTCGACCGCCTCGGCGGCGCGGCTTGGCAGGCGCGCAAGGCGAAGGCGAAAGAGCGGCTGCGCGAGATGGCCGAGGGCCTCATCGCCATCGCCGCCGCTCGCCTGCTCAAGTCCACCGGCGAGATCGACCCGCCCGCCGGTCTCTACGACGAGTTCTGCGCCCGCTTCCCCTACGAGGAGACCGAGGACCAGCTCAACAGCATCGGCGACGTGCTGGGCGACCTCGCCTCCGGCAAGCCGATGGACCGGCTGATTTGCGGCGACGTGGGCTTCGGCAAGACCGAGGTCGCTTTGCGCGCCGCCTTCGTCGTGGCCATGAGCGGCAAGCAGGTGGCCGTGGTCTGTCCGACTACCCTCCTGGCCCGCCAGCACTACAAGACCTTCGTCGAACGCTTCCACGGCTGGCCGGTCAAGGTGCGCCGCCTGTCGCGCCTGGTCCCGACCCAGGAGGCCAACGAGACCCGCGAGGCGCTGAAGAAGGGTGAGGTCGAGGTTGTCATCGGCACCCATGCGGTGCTGTCCAAACAGGTGGGCTTCGCCGACTTGGGGCTGGTCGTGGTCGACGAGGAGCAGCACTTCGGGGTCAAGCACAAGGAGGCGCTGAAGGCGCTGCGGGCCGAGGTTCACATGCTGACCCTCTCGGCGACGCCGATTCCGCGGACCCTGCAGATGGCCCTGTCCGGCATTCGGGAGATGTCGATCATCGCCACACCGCCGGTGGACCGGCTGTCGGTGCGCACCTACATCACCCCCCACGACCCGGTCGTGGTGCGCGAGGCGCTGCTGCGGGAAAAGTACCGCGGGGGTCAGGCCTACTACGTCGTGCCGCGGATCAAGGATCTGGCCGAGATCGAGAAGTTCCTGCGCGAGCAGGTCCCCGAGGTGAAGTTCGTCGTCGGCCACGGCCAGATGGCGCCCACCCAACTGGAGGACGTGATGAGCGCCTTCTACGACGGCCAGTACGACGTGCTGCTGTCGACCACCATCGTCGAATCCGGCCTCGACATCCCCACCGCCAACACCCTGGTCATCCACCGGGCCGACATGTTCGGCTTGGCGCAGCTCTACCAACTGCGAGGCCGCGTCGGCCGCTCCAAGGCGCGGGCCTACGCCTATCTGACCACCCCGGCGCAGAAGCAGCTGACCCTGTCGGCGGAAAAGCGGCTGAAGGTGATGCAGTCCCTGGACAGCCTGGGCGCCGGCTTCCAGCTGGCCAGCCACGACCTGGACATCCGCGGCGGCGGCAATCTGCTCGGCGAGGAGCAGACCGGCCACATCCGGGAGATCGGCGTCGAGCTCTATCAGCAGATGCTCGAGGACGCCGTCGCCGAACTGAAGGCGCACGGGGCCGAGGCCATCGACGCCGCCCGGGGCTGGTCGCCGCAGATCAACACCGGCGCGGCCGTGCTGATCCCGGAACACTATGTGCCGGACCTGAACGTGCGCCTGGCCCTCTACCGGCGCCTGTCAGAGGCCGAACGGCCGGAGGATCGCGAGGCCCTGGCGGCCGAACTGATCGACCGGTTCGGACCCCTGCCGGAGGAGGCGGGTCAGCTGCTGAAGGTTGTCGCCATCAAGGGGCTCTGCCGCCAGGCCAACGTCGCCAAGATCGACGTCGGCCCCAAGGGCGCGGTCATCAGCTTCCGGGACGACCATTTTGCCAATCCCGCCGGCCTGGTGCCATTCATCCAGAAGCGCGCCGCCGTCTGGCGCCTGCGGCCCGACAACAAGGTCGTGGTCAAGGGCGAATGGGACAAACCCGACGCGCGCCTCGCCGCCGCCGAACGTATCCTCGGAGACCTGGCGGCGATCGCGCTGGCGGCCTGATCCCGGCCCGGCCCCCGCCTATAGATGATGGACGCCCAAAATGGGGGCGGCCATGGCGCGCATGCGGACGATGTCCCTGGCGCCGACGATCGCGGGGGTGCTGGCGGCCGATCCGGCCACGGTGCAGGGGCAAGCCCTATCCGGCGCCCGCGGATCAGGCGCGGATCCGGTTGGCGTGATCGCAGGCCGCCGAAACGTTAGTCGAAGGTGGACGGCATGGCCCGCGCCTCGGTGAGCAGCCGGTTGGCGCGCAGCCACATCTCCAGGGCCTGCACCGACAACAGGCCGACCAGGAACAGCAGGAAGGCGTCGGCGACCGCCACAAACGGCAGATGCCATTCACGGGCGTACTGGGCCATGACGGCGCGCAAGCCGAAACGAGCGACCAGCAGAACGACGATGAAGATCAGACCCAGCGGGGAGGCCTTCGAGCGCAGCATGTGCGTCGCCTGATCGACCTCGATATGCATCAGCCGGCCGCGCTGCCAGCCGAGCGCGCAGCCGAGCGCCAGACCGACGACCATGATCACCAGGGCCAGAGGCGTCAGGATCGGCGGCTCGGCGACCAGTGAGGCGACCGTCAACGCCAGGAAGATGACCGGGCGGATCCAGAGGATCTCGACGCGCAGCCGCCGCGCCTGCCGGTTCCGCAGCAGCACGATGGCCAGAGCCACCGCCATGCCGATCAGCAGGCCTATGTTCTGCGGGCCGATCCCCGTTCCCGTCGCGCCGCCTGGCATTAATCCATCCCCCGCTTGAACTAGCCCGCCTTGAGTTGCATCGCCTTGGCCGCGGCGCGCTCAAGGGCGCGGGCGGCGTTTTCGCCGGGTTCGACCTCGGCCACGCCGATGTCGAAGTCGACCACGAAGGGCGGCTTCTGGTCGCCGGCGTCGAAGGCGGTGCAGGCGATCACCGCGCAGATGCGCTCGCCCGCGGCCCGGGCCGCGGCCTGGGGGGTGGCGGGCAGGGCCAGGGCGAAAATCTCCGGCCCAAGCCGGGCGGCGGTGTCCTCGGCGCGCACCAGGCGGCCGATCATCGAGCCGATCTGCGGCACGGCCCGATCCAGCCAGCCGCCGCGGCGGGCCTGGGCGGTCTCCGGCCGGTCGGCGACCCGCAGCACGCAGATGGACAGCGGCCGGTTGCGCAGGCGGGAGGCCTGGACGAGACGCGCCAGGTGGGCGGCGAAGAGGTCGCGGGTGAAGAGGCCGGTGGCGGCGTCCATCAGCCCGGACCGGCGGGCCTTCTCCAGGGCCTGTCGTATCGCGTTCTGGCGGCGGTAGGTGCGCGCCAGCTCGATCACCCGGCCGGCGGTGTCGGCGGCGGGGGTCTCGGGGGTCGCGAGGTCGGAGACGCCCCGGTGGAAGGCCTCGGCGAGGCCGATCTGCGCCGGCGACTGCAGATAGAGCATGGCGGGTACATGGTAGAGCTTGGTGTTTCGGCGCATGCCGGTGGCGATGGACAGGGCCTCGGCCTGGTTCTCGCCGGCCCACAGCACCACCGCGTCGAAGGCGCGCTCGTGCAGATAGTCGAAGGCGGTATAGGCGGTGAAGGCGCCGACCACCTCGGCGCCGCTGCGGGCGAGGGCGTTGGAAAGGGCCAGGAACTGCGGGTCCGGCTCACCGATGGCCAGCACGCGATAGGTTCCGCTGGCCTCGTCCGGCAGGGCCAGTTGGCGGCCGTGCTCGCCGAAGGTCTCCACCCGCAACTCGAACTCCTCCTCGGCGATGGTCATCCGGGTGAGGGATTCCAGCCGCAGGGCCGCCTGGGCGGGATGCAGGGGCGGGGCGAGGGTGAGGTCGAAGCCGGCGGCTTCGGCGCCGAGGCCGGGGACGCCGATGGCGATCACCGGCAGGTGGCGGGGGGCGCAGGCCGCGCGCATCCGGCGCGCGAGGGTAAGGGCGTCTTCGACGCTGGCGGTGGCGTCGATGATCGCCACCTCGATCTCCATGTCCCCCAGGGCGGCGATGGCGGCATACGGGCCGCGGGCGGTGACCGTGCGCCAGCCGAGGCGATCCAGTCCCTCGGCCAGCGGGCCGGCGAGGGCGTCATCCTTGGCGACGATCAGGACGCGCGCGTGGAGGGCCACCAAAAACTCTTCTCCTCGTTGACGCTGCGGCGCCGTTTTCCGAACCGCGTCGAGCGGCTAGCGTGTCCGTCGGACTCGCTCAGCCCACCCTACCAGAAGCCGGCAATCCGGACAGCGACGGAAGTGGGCGATGTGAGGGTTACCCGTCGTTGGTTAACGACAAAATACCATAGGGAATTGCACATATGGCCCAAGGCCCGCTCTCAGGATTGAAGATCGTCGAGTTCGCCGGCATCGGGCCGGGGCCGTTCTGCGGCATGCTGCTGTCGGACCTGGGCGCCGACGTGGTGCGGATCGACCGCAAGGGGCCCGGCCGGGGCTCGAAGTTCGACGTCACCGGCCGCGGCCGGCGGTCCATCGCCCTGGACCTGAAACACCCGGACGCGGTGGAGACCTGCCTGAAACTGATGGAGGTCGCCGACGTGGTGTTCGAAGGCTTCCGCCCCGGGGTGATGGAGCGGCTGGGCCTGGGTCCGGACGTGGCCTTGAAGCGCAATCCCAAGCTGGTGTTCGGTCGCATGACGGGATGGGGGCAGACCGGTCCCTTCGCCAACGCCGCCGGCCACGACATGAACTACATCGCCATCTCCGGCGCCCTTCACGCCATCGGCACGGAGGACAAGCCGATCCCGCCGCTGAATCTGGTGGGGGATTTCGGCGGCGGCGCCCTCTATCTCGCCTTCGGCCTGCTGGCCGGGGTGATCCATGCCCGCGCCACGGGGCAGGGGCAGGTGATCGACTGCGCCATGAGCGACGGCGCCGCCTCGCTGATGGCGATGTTCTACGGCATGAAGGGCTCGGGCGTATGGAAGGACGAGCGCCGCGCCAACCTGCTCGACGGGGGCGCGCACTTCTACGACACCTACCAGTGCAGCGACGGCGGCTGGGTTTCGATCGGATCCATCGAGCCGCAGTTCTACGCCCTGTTGCTGGAGAAGACCGGCATCACCGATCCCCAGTTCCAGAACCAGATGAGCCGCGAAGACTGGCCGCAACTGCGCGCCAAGTTGGAGGCGGTCATCCGCACCAAGACCCGCGATGCCTGGTGCGAACTGATGGCCGGCACTGACGTCTGCTTCGCGCCGGTGCTGACCCTGGAAGAAGCCCCCAAGCACGAACATAACGCCGCCCGCGAGACCTTCGTCACCGTCGAGGGCGTGGTGCAGCCGGCGCCCGCGCCGCGATTCTCGGCGACGCCGGGGGCGGTCCAGGGCCCGCCGCCGGCCATCGGCGGCCATAACGACGTCGCCCTGGTGGATTGGGGATTCGCCGAAGACGAGGTAGCCCGGCTCAAGGCGGTGGGGGCCCTCTAGGCGCTCCCCAAGCGCCTGTAACCGCGGGCGCGCCGGAAAGCATGTTCATTCATGTCCCGTTCAGAGGTAACGGGCGATACTTGTTTTCATCAGGCGCGCCGGTCCCGTCCCCCCGTAACGGCGAGCCTGAGCGGGATGGACTGCATCCCCAGGCGGCGCGTCATCTCGCGATGGCGCGCCGTTCCGCCTTTGTCCCCATCGACAGCCGCTGGGAAGGCCTTATGTCGGTCCGATGGAATTGAGACGGTTGAGCGTGCGTCAGGACGATCTGGCCCACTGGGCGCCGGTGGCGCGCCGCGTCCTGGGCAAGTCGCTGTCGCGGCTCTGGGGCCGCGACGTCATGCTCTACACCGGCGGCGTCTCCTTCTTCGCCCTCCTGGCGGTGTTCCCGGCCCTGGCCATGCTGCTGGGGGTCTACAGCCTCATGCTGACCCCGGAGCAGGCGGTCGCCCAGGCGGACGTCTTCTCGCAGTTGCTGCCGCCGGGCGCCCACGACCTGTTCCAGAACGAGCTGCTGCGCCTGGCCCGCGCCCCCATCCGCGCCGTATCAGCCCAGAGCGTGATCGCCGCCGTGGTCGGCCTCTACGCCGCCCACCGAGGCTTCAAGGCCCTGCTGGCCGGACTGTCGTTTATCCACGACGAGGACGCGCCGCTCAGCTTCTGGAGTTTCAACCTGCTGGCCATGGGCGCCCTGGGCGCCGCCTTCGCCCTCGTCAGTTTCATGACCGGGGTCTTTCTGGCGGTGCGGCTGGTGGCGGTCGCCATGCACCTGTCGCCCCTGAAGGGGGTGCACTGGTTCTACAGCGAATGGACCTGGGCCTCGATCGGCCTGACCCTGGGGCTCACCCTGATCTACCGCTACGCCATGTCGCGCCGGCCGGTGGCGTGGCGGCCGTCCATCGCCGGCGGCCTGGTGGCGGCGGCCCTGTCCCTGGGCGCTTCCTGGGCCAGCGCATTCTATGTGGAGCAGTTCGCCCACTTCGGCGCCACCTATGGCTCCATCGCCGCCGTGGTGGTGATGCTGATCTGGCTGTCCTGGAACGTGAACGCGGTGTTCTTCGGGGCCGCCCTGGCCACCGAGATCGAGATCTTCATGGAGAGCGGTCATGAGCGGCGTCTTGCGCCTCTGGACGCGCCTTGATAATGTCGAACGTCAAGATTGAACCAGTTTGCTGCTGGTGTTCAAGGCGATAGCCCATTTGTTTCAGAAACAACGGCACGTCGATCGCCGCTAGCGGATCGTCGGCCATCAGCCGCAGCCGGGCGCCGTCGGCGGCGGCCTCGAGGGCGCGGCGCAGACGCAGGGTCGGCGTCGGGCACTGGTGGCCCCGCGCATCCACAACGATGATCGCCGGCTCCGTCACCCTGGCGCGCCTTTCATGCGTCGCCGCCACAGGCGACGCCTAGGCAAGCCCATGCCAGCCTCCGTCTTGACAAGGCAAGCGGCCATTGGGCCGTCCAGGTCGGTTGCGCCCCATTGACGTCAGCCCCCAGCCGCCTTCAGGCGCTTCGCCGCTTCCGCCAGGGGGCGCTCGGCGGCGTCGTAGTCCGCCCAGGCCGCGCTCTTGGCGATCAGGGCCGGGACGGTGCGCACGGTGAAGCGGTGTGGATCGAGGCCGGCCCGGACCTGGGTCCAGGTCAGCGGTGTCGAAACCGGGGCTCCAGGGCGGGCGCGGGGGGATAGGGGCGCCACCGCCGTGGCCATGCGGTCGTTGCGAAGATAGTCCAGGAAGATCCTGCCAGTCCTCAGCCTTTTGGCCATGTTGATCACGAACCTGTCCGGGGAATCTGCCGCCATCTGGGCGCAGAACGCCTGGGCGAAGGCCTTGGCGATGGGCCAGGTCAGCTCGGCCTTTCCCGGCGGCGCCAGGGGGGTGACCACGTGCAGGCCCTTGCCCCCCGTGGTCTTGCAGAAGCTGACCAGGCCGACATCCGCCAGCCGGTCGCGAACCTCCTGCGCCGCCGCCACCACCGCGTCGAAGCTCACGTCCGGCGCCGGGTCGAGGTCGAACACCAGTCGACCCGGAATGTCGGGGGCGCCCGGGCGGCAATTCCACGGGTGCAGCTCCAGGCCGCCGATCTGGGCGACAGCGGCCAGGGCCTCAATGCGAGTTATGCTCAGATAAAGCTGCCGATCTCCGGACACCGTCACCATTTCAAAGAGATGTGACGATCCCCTCAGGGCGTGTCTCTGAAAAAACTGCTCGCCGTCGATGCCGTCCGGGGCGCGGATGATCGAACAGGGGCGGCCGGTGATGTGCGGCGCCATCCAGTCGCCGACGGCTTCGTAGTAGCGGGCGAGGTCGAGCTTGGTGACGGGTTTGTCGTCGCCGGCGTCCGGCCACAGGGCCTTTTCGGGCTTGGTGATGACCACGCCCATGACCACGGCGCCCTCGCTGGTGTGCATGCGCACCGTGGCCGGCGCGGCCTTGGGTACGGTCGCCGGATCGGGCTCGGCGAGGTGGACGGCCGGGGCCGGACGTTCCGCCTCCACCTCCGCCGCCGGCTTGTCCTCGCGCAGGCCCTTGAAGGCGGCCTGCCGCACCATGCCGGAGCCGGTCCAGCCAGCGAACTCGATCTCGGCGACGAGGTCAGGACGGACCCAGTGGACGTTGGCGGCGGCCCTGGGCGCGTCCGGCCCGTCGAAGGGCGAGGCCGTGGCGGCCAGGGTCTTCAGTCGCGCGCCCAGGCGTTCGGCCACGCCGCGGCCGAAGCCGGTTCCCACCTTGCCGAGATAAACGAACCGGTCCCCGCGGTGGACGCCCACCAGCAGCGAGCGCAGGGCGGGCCCGTCGCTGGTCCAGCCGCCGATCACCACCTCGTGGCCGGCGCGGCACTTGGCCTTGGTCCAGGTCTCGCCCCGGCCGGAGATATAGGGCGCATCCAGGCGCTTGGAGACGATCCCTTCCAACGACAGACGGCAGGCCGACTTCAGCACCGCGTCGCCGGCGGTCACGAAATGGTCGACATAGCGGATGTGGCCCGTGGACGAGGCGCCTGCGTCCAGCAAGGCCTTGAGCCGCGCCTTGCGTTCACTGAGAGGGAATGGCCGTAAGTCCGCGCCCTGGCTGAACATCAGGTCGAAGGCGAAAAAGATCAGCTCGCCAGTCTTACCTTCGGCGAGGGCGGCCTGGAGGGCGGCGAAGTCGGGGGCGCCGGCCTTGTCCAGGGCGACCACCTCGCCGTCGATGATGGAGTCGGGGAGGGCGCCGGCCTCGCGGGCGATGGCGGCGAAGCGGTCGGTCCAGTCCAGGCCCTTGCGGGTGCGCAGCCTGGCTTGTCCCCCTTCGATCCGCAGCTGCATCCGATAGCCGTCGAACTTGATCTCGTGCGCCCAGCCGTCGCCGGAGGGCGCCCGGTCCAGGGACTTGCACAGCTGGGGGGCGATGAAGTCGGGCATGGTCGCGGCCCTGGCCGGCTTGCGGACCTTGGCGGCAACCTTGGGCGGGGCGGCCGGGGCGCGCAGGCGAGGCGCGGGATCCGCGTCCGGGGTGTTGCGGGGCCTAGAGAACCAGACCGCATCCGCCGGAGCGGTCTCGTCCGTGGCCAGCATGAAGGGCGTCGGCCCACGGCCCTTGCCGGCGGCGATCGCGTCCAGGGTTCGGCCGGAGGCCACCGAGCGGTCCTCCGCCATCATCGCCTCGGTCGCGGTCTCGTCCCGAGCCGCCACGTCATGGTGCTTGATCAGCAGCCAGTTGACCCGCTTGCCGCCGTCGCGGTCGTGCTTCATCCGCACCAGGACCCAACTCCCGTGTAGGCGCTCGCCCTCCATGACGAACTTCAGCTCGCCGGCCTTGAGCTGGTCTTCGGGGGAACGGCTTCCCTCAGGCGCCCAGTAGCCCCGGTCCCAGAGCTGCACCGTGCCGCCCCCGTACTGGCCCTTGGGGATGGTCCCCTCGAAGTCCCCATAGTCGAGGGGGTGGTCCTCCACCTCCACCGCCAGTCGCTTGTCGTGGGGATCCAGGGACGGGCCCCGGGTCACCGCCCAGGAGCGGAACACCCCGTCCAGCTCCAGGCGCAGATCGAAGTGCAGGCGGGTCGCGGCGTGTTTCTGGATGACGTAGCGAAGCCGCCGGGCGGGAGCGACGGGCGCTTCGCCGCTGGGCTCCCGCGTCACCTTGAAGTCGCGCTTGGCCTGGTAGGCGGTGAGTTTGTGGTTCGCGGCCATGGGGCCTCCTTCGAAGCCGTGAAGTCTTTCGCCGCCCCGCCGGTTCCGCCTTGCGCCGGATCAGGCCGTGTCCGCCCCGCCGGCAATCCTGCCCGAGGAGCGGCGCTTGAGCCAGCCGTGGGCGATGAGGCCGGCGCTGATCAGCAGCATCGGCCCGAGGCTGTAGATGGCCCGGTAGAGCAGCAGGGCGGTCGGGGTTTCGTGGGCGCGGGCCAACAAGATGCCGAGGCCGATGACGACGGCCTCGAACACGCCAACACCCCCCGGCACGCCGGTGGCGGCGCTGACCAGGGAGCCGAGGACGAACACCGCCATGAAGCCGGGGAAGGCGTCCAGGCCGTGCTGCGGCAGGAGGACGAACAGGGCCGCGCCGGAAAAGACCCAGTCGCCAACGCCGACGATCAGGGTCAGGGCCCGGCCGCCGAGGCTGACGGCCAATCCCTGCGCCGGCGTCTCAGGCCGGCGCCCACGCAGGGCCGTGAACCACAGCAGGCTGGGCGCCGTCAGCAACGCCCCCACGCCGATCACCGCCGCCGCCGGCATGTGAAAGACGCCCTCGAACTGGGCGGGATCGATGACCAGGGCGATGCCGGCCGTAACCACGCCGCTAAGCGTGACCGCCGTGCCGGCGACGACGGCGATGGCGGCGATATCCTTGGCCGCCAACCCCGAGGCCGCATAGAGCCTCAGCCGGGCCGCGGTTCCGGTCGCGTAGCTGAACCCCAGGCTGTTTGAAAACGCGTAGGCGGCGAAGGTCACCACCCCCACCCGCCGCCAGTTCAGCCTCTGGCCGAGGCTGTGAAGCGCGCTCCACTCGGTGACTGCCAAGCAGCCATAGCTGGCGGGAGTCAGCACCAGGACGCTGAGCACGAGGGCGTGGATCGGCGTTGCCCGCAGGCCCGCGATCAGCTGGTCGAGGGTGAAGCCCCGCAGTTCGCGGTAGAGCAGGAAGGCCGCGGCGGCAAAGGCGAGGCCCGAGAGTATCAGCCGCCGGCAGGGCGAGCGCCACCCCACTCTCAACCAGCTGGCCATCACGCCCCGGTCGCCCGGACTGTGCGCGCTTGAGTCCCGGGCCATTGGGGGCGGACCTGTCTTGCGAAAGCGAGCCGTCCGACATGGCGAGCTAACGCCGACGGCAGGCGAAGGTTACTGCTGCGCCTTCAGGAAGGCGATCAAATCCGCGCGTTTCTTGGCGTCGCGGACGCGGACGTTCACCGGCATGGTCGTGCCGGGAACCACCCCGCCGGGGTCGGCGACGAAGGCGTCCATCAGGGCCGGAGTCCAGGCCTTGCCCCAGGTCTTCATCGCCAGCGACGCGTCGAAGCCCGGCAGGGAGCCAGCCTTGCGACCGAACACCCCCGCCAGCCGCGGGGCTGGCTTGTAAGGCGTGGGCGTCTTCAGGGTGTGACAAGCGTTGCAGTAGATGTCGAACACCCTGGCGCCCGCCTGAGCATCCTGGGCGCTGGCCGAGTCGGCAGCGGCCAGAACGGTGAGGCCGAGGGTGGCGATCATGAGCGACGAAGACCCGTGCATACGGGGGTTTTCCAAGAACACTGGACCGGGCGAAGGCGAATTTGGCGGCAAGGCGGGCCACGATCAAGCTGGTCGCATCATTGCCATGGGTGATGACGGCTCGTCGGCCTAGGCGAGCTTGGCCGGACCGCAAGTCGCGGTGGCGCGCGCGGCCCGCGGGGGATAGGGGAGGGCCATGCGCCCGCTCCCCAACTACGTCGACCCCGTCGACGGCTCCGTCTATCCCATCGACGTCCCCCGCTGGCGGTCCGCCGCGGGGCGGCCGCTGATGATCTCCGACGGGGCGGGCCTGGGTTCGGACGAGATCGACCGGGCGAAACGCTCCCTGTGGCGCTATGCGGCCGCACTTCCGCTGACCGTGCCCGCTCCCGTGAGCCTGGGGGAGGGGATGACGCCCCTGGTGGAACGGGCTTTCGGCGGCGGCCGGGCCCTGTTCAAGTTGGAATGGTTCGCGCCGACGGGCAGCTTCAAGGACCGCGGCGCCTCGGTGATGGTCTCGGTCCTGCGCCAGCAGGGGATCGAGCGGATCCTGGAGGACTCCTCCGGCAACGGCGGCGCGGCCATCGCGGCCTATGCGGCGGCGGCGGGAATGGGGGCGAAGATCGTCGCCCCGGCTTCCACCCAGCCCGGCAAGATCGTCCAGGCCCGCGCCCACGGCGCCGAGATCGAGCTGATCTCCGGCTCGCGCCAGGACACGGCGGACGCGGCGGTGGCGCAGGCGCAATCGATCTTCTACGCCAGCCACAACTGGCAGGCCTTCTTCCTGCAGGGGACCAAGACGGTGGCCTACGAGCTCTGGGAGGACCTCGGCTTCCGCGCCCCGGACAACATCGTCATTCCCACCGGCGCCGGCGGCAATGTGCTGGGCTGCGACATCGGCTTCGGCGAACTGCTGCGGCGCGGCGCGATTCCGCGCCTGCCGCGGCTCTTCGCCGTCCAGCCGGAGAACTGCGGGCCCATCGCCGCCAGCGTTGCGGCGGGGGCGGACGACGTGATCGAGGGCGGCCTGGTGGCCCCGACCATCGCCGAGGGCGCCGCCATCGCCAAGCCCGTGCGCCCCCGGGAGGTGCTGGCGGCCCTGCGACGTTCCGGCGGCGGCGCGGTGGCGGTGAGCGAGGCGCAGATCGCCGCGGCGGTGTTCGACCTGGCGGCGGAGGGCCTCTACGCCGAACCCACCAGCGCCATGGCCGCCGCCGGCCTCGCCCGACTGTGGGCCGCGGGAACGATCTCGGAGCGGGAGACCACCGTCGTCCTGCTCACCGGAACCGGCGCCAAGGCGACGCCCAAGATCGCCGAACTCCTGGAGGCGCGCCCATGACTTGGTCCCCGGAGCTGCCCCGCGTCACCGTCTTTTCCCTGGGTGGCACCATCGCCATGACCGGCTCCGGCCACGGCGTCAAACCGACCCTGGCCGCCGCCGACCTGATCAAGGGCGTGGCCGGCCTGGACGGCGTGGCCCGACTGGACGCCCAGGCCATGTTCGCCGCGCCGAGCGTCGACCTGACCTACGCCGACATCGCCAAGGTCGCCGCCGCCATCGGCGAGGCCCTGGCGGGCGGCGCGGACGGGGTGGTGGTCACCCAGGGCACTGACACCCTGGAGGAGACCGCCTTCCTCCTCGACCTGCTGCTGCCGGCGGGGGCCCCCGTGGTGGTGACCGGCGCCATGCGCAATCCGACGCTGGCCGGCGCCGACGGGCCCGCCAACCTGCTGGCGGCCGTGCGGGTCGCCGCGTCGCCGGACGCCGCGGGGCTGGGCGTCGTGGTGGTGGCCAACGACGAGATCCATGCGGCGCGCTACGTGCGCAAGCTGCACGTCTCGCGCCCGTCGTCCTTCGCCTCGCCGACCCTGGGGCCGATCGGCTGGATCGTCGAGGACCGGGTGCGGATCGCCCTGCGCCCCGCCTCGCCGACGCCGACCCTGGACTGGTCCGATCCCGCGCCCCTGGTTCCGCTGCTGACGGTGAGTTTTTCCATGGACGCGCGTGAGCTCGCGGCCCTGGACCACCCCGAAGTCTGCGGCGCCGTCATCGCCGGGGCGGGCTCCGGCCATGTGCCCTCGGCCTTCGTCGAGCCCCTTGAGGCCCTGGCCGACCGCCTCCCGGTGATTCTCGCCTCGCGGGTGGGGGCGGGGGAGACCTATCGCCAGACCTACGCCTACGCGGGCGGCGAGATCGACCTGGTGCGCCGCAAGCTGATCCCGGGCGGCTATCTGGACCCGGCCAAGGCCCGCATCCTGCTGACCCTGTTGCTTGGCGCCGGCGCCGACCGGTCGCGGATCGCCGAGGTGTTCGCGGGCGTCTGAACCGCCGCCGCCGTGACGCGCAGCCCGAGAGAAGGGCTTGGCGCGGCGGGGCGTATTCATTATCGTCGATCAGTTACCGTTGATCTGGATCAAGGGCGCCGAGCCCTAAGCCCGGATGATCCCAAGGTACGGCGACGCGCGTTCGCCAACCCATCAGAGGAAGCCCGCCCATGACCGAGACCGCCACCCTGGACCGGCCCGCGGCCGTCAAGACCGAGCACGTGGACGTGCTGATCGTCGGCGCCGGCATCTCCGGCGTGGGCGGCGCCTACCACCTGAAGGAACAGTGCCCCGGCAAGTCCTTCGTGGTGCTGGAGACCCTGGAGAGCTTCGGCGGCACATGGCTGCAGCACAAATATCCCGGCATCCGCTCGGACAGCGACCTCTACACCTTCGGCTATCGCTTCAAGCCCTGGGTCGGCGCCCCGATCGCCAGCGCCGAGGAAATCCTCAAATACATGGGCGAGGTGATCGACGAGAACGATCTGGCCGGCCACATCCGCTATCGCCACCGGATCGACGCGGCCCGCTGGTCGTCGGCGGACAATCTCTGGACCATCGAGGCGACCCGCCTCGACACCGGCGAGGCCCTGCGCTTCACCGCAAACTTCCTCTGGATGTGCCAGGGCTATTATCGCCAGTCCAAGGGCTACACCCCCGAATGGCCCGGCATGACCGACTTCAAGGGCCCCATCGTCCACCCGCAGACCTGGCCGCAGGACCTGGACTACAAGGACAAGCGGGTGATCATCATCGGCTCGGGCGCCACCGCCGCGACCCTCGCGCCGGCGATCGCGCCCGACAGCGCCCACGTCACCGTGCTGCAGCGCTCGCCCACCTATTTCATCCCTGGGCGCAACGCCAACGACCTCGCCGACACCCTGCGCGACATCGAAATTGACGAGACCTGGATCCACGAGATCGTGCGCCGCAAGATACTCAAGGATCAGGCCATGTTCACCCAGATGGCCTTCGACCAGCCGGAGTTCGTCAAGCAGGAACTGCTCAACGGCGTCGCCGCCTTCGTCGGCGAGGAGGAGGTGGCCAAGAACTTCACCCCCACCTATCGTCCCTGGCGCCAGCGCATCGCCTTCGTGCCCGGCGGCGACCTCTTCGAGGGGATCAAGGCCGGCAAGGCCTCCGTGGTCACCGGCGAGATCGACCGTTTCGTTGCGAACGGCATCCAGCTGAAGTCAGGCGAGGTGCTGGAGGCGGATATCATCGTCACCGCCACCGGCTTCGATCTGAACGTCCTGGGCGACATCGCCTTCTTCATCGACGGCGAGCCGCTGGATTTCGCCCAGACCGTCACCTACCGCGGGATGATGTTCACCGGCGTGCCCAACATGGTCTGGGTGTTCGGCTATTTCCGCGCCAGCTGGACCCTGCGGGCGGATCTGATCGGCGACTTCGTCTGCCGGCTGCTCAACCACATGGACAAGAAGGGCGTGGCCAGCGTCGAGCCCACCTTGCGGGCCGAGGACGCCGACATGCCGCTGGGGTCCTGGATCGATCCGGAGAACTTCAATCCCGGCTACCTGCTGCGCGGCATGCACCTGCTGCCCAAGCGCGGCGACAAGCCGGAATGGGCGCATACCCAGGACTACTGGGCCGAACGCAGCGCGCTGCCGGCCATCGACCTGGACGGACCGGAGTTCAAATACGCCGGCGCCGGCGTGAAAAACGCCATCGCCGCGGAGTGAGGGCGGAACTCAGGTTCGCTGCTGATTCAGGCCGTGGCGAGAGCGTGCGTGGTTCGAGACGCGCGCGAAAGAGCGCGCTCCTCACCATGACTAAGGGTCTTGCAATCCCATATCCTCGTCATGGTCAGGGCGACCGCAGGGAGCGTCTCGAACCACGCACCGGCCGTCTTGCAACGCGACTTCAAGCGAATGCGACCGCCGGCCAATCGCCCGCTACGGCTTCCTGAACACGTAGATGAACTGGTCGGTCTTGCCGCGGATCGACTTGTCGAACACCAGCTTGTCGCGGGCATCATCCTTGTTGCGCAGGACGTTGCTCTCGCCGACGAACTTGAAGCCGGCGGCGGCCATGTCGAGCTTCACCACCGCCGCGTCGATGCGGTGGGTGGTGTTGGTGTCCTCGAGCCCCGATTTCGCCGGCGCCGAATGGTCGATGATCACATAGAGGCCGCCCTTCTTCAGGGCGTTGAACACGAGCTTGTTGAACGCCGGGACATTGGCCGGGCCCATGAACGGGTCATAGAGGTCGTGGTAGTTCTGGCGGATCCAGACGACGTCCACCAGCTCGGGAATGGCCATGGCGTTCACCGGCGAAACCAGGGCGGTGACGTTGGGGTGATCGGGGAAGGGGTGGGACTGGTCGGCGGGGGCGGTCTTCATGCCCTCGGCCTTGATGATCTCGGTGGGCAGGAACATGAAGACCTTGCCGTCCGGACCGACGACGTCGGCGAACATCCGATCCCAATAGGGGCCCGGGAAGAGATCGACGATCTTCTGGCCGGCCTTCAGGTGAATGAATTTCAGGATCGCGGCGGGCTTGCGCGCCTCATCCAGGGCCTTGTCGGCGGCGGGACGGGTCGGGTCGGCCACCGCGTCGGCGATGGACTTGCCCGGCGCGGGCGCGGCGGCGGCGCCGAACCCCGCGGTCACCAGGACACCGGCGGCGAGCGCCCCGGCCAGAATTGCAAACTTCATGACGTCCGCTCCCAAGTTGCGACTTTGTCGCAGGCATAGCGCAGGTATGCGGGGATGTCAGGGGTGGAGGTTGTTGATAGCCAATGCTCGCGGCGCAAGCCATCCAATCAGCATGCGGGGCGCAGCCGCCGCGTGGCGGGCGAATTTTCCAAATGCGGTGCTCCACGAATTGTCTGAGTGTTGCGTCCTGACCCTCTTTCCCGCGACTATCGGCAGGATGGCCCGGGGTAGAGATTATGGCTAGAAAGAAACAATGGACGCAGACAATCCGCGCGCCCGGACCGGTCAAGCCGGACGAGGCCGAAAAGCGGGCTATCGTCACCGCCTGCGACGCCTTCATTCGCGAGATCCTGATCCCGCGCTTCCTGCCGGCGATCAGGCCGACCGAGTGGAACTACCCGGTCGGCATCCACGGCGTATGGGCGGGAGGTCGATATCGCTTCATTCAACGGTACCGATCAGGGCAGCCGGACAGTCCTGGCGAGGAATTCGACGCCCCCTTTGCGCGCATCGACCGGGTGGGTCCCGATCGTTTTGATATCTACTGGATGCGGCACACAGGCAAATGGTGGCCAGTTTACGCGGGCGTTTCGCTGGCCAAGGCGCTTCGGCTTCTTCAGGACGACGAGCTACTCCACCCTCTTTGACCCTTGAGCCGCGTCAAGTTCTCGAGATCGCCTTCTCTCCACATCGAAACAGCGGCCACGGTGATGAGCGAATATCAATACTACGAGTTTCTGGCGATCGATCGGCCGTTGAGCGGGTCCGACCGCGCCTTGCTCCGAGATATTTCGACGCGGGCGACGATCACCGCCGGCAGCTTTGTTAACGAGTACCAGTGGGGGGACTTCAAAGGCGATCCTGACCAATTCATGGACTGCTGGTTCGATCTCCATCTCTATTTGGCGAACTGGGGATCGCGACGGCTGATGATCCGATTGCCCGAACGGCTGGTCGACCGGCGCGTTGCAGATGCCTGTCTTGAGTCAGTCGAATGCGCATCGCTACGGTCTTCGGACGGGAATCTCATTCTCGACATCGGCCGCGACGAGTTGGACCTGGAGGATTGGGCAGACGGCGAGGGCCGGCTTGCCGAACTGGCCCCACTGCGCGCCGCCCTGCTGGGGGGCGATATTCGGCTCTTCTACATGCTGTGGCTGATGGCGGTTGAGGATGGCGATTGCGACGACCATGACCCGGAGCCGCTGCCGGGCCTTGGGCGGCTGACGCCAGCGTTGGAGGCCTTCGCGGCGTTCTTCGCGATTGACCCTGATCTGGTCGAGGCCGCAGCGGAGCTTTCTGGCGGTTCGGATACCGCCGACCTACCCATCGATGTTGTTGGAGAGATCATCGCCGCCCTGCCAGACCCGGAGAAGACCCTCTTGCTGTCGCGGCTGTTTAGCGGCGACCCCCATGTTGGCGCGGAGTTGCGCGCCAAGGTGCGGGGGCGCGCGCCGCGCGGAGACGCCAAGACGCTGGTGGCCGCCCGCACTGCCGGAGACCTACGCGCCCGAGCGGCGACGAGCCGTCGTGCCCGGGAGCAGGTCGCGGCGCGCCTGCAGGCCGCTGAGCAGAGCCGGCTTGCGGCGGCGGCGGCCAACGCGCGTGAGGAGAGGTTGGCGGCGATCGGGCTGCGTGGCGTCGAGCCCTGGGATGAGGTCGAGGCCGAGATCAACTTGCGTCACGCCGCCGCCTACGCCCGCGCCGTCGACCTGCTCTGCGACTTGAAGATCATCGCCGCGGCGCGCGGCTCGATCGACGACTTTGATCGTCGGCTCCGATTGATCCGCGAACGACATGGGCGCAAACCCCAGCTGATGATTCGGCTGGAGAAACTGGGCTAGCGCCCGCCAGCATGGCAGGTGACGGGGACAGTTTATCCATTTGCCCGCGCGTCGATCGTCGCGGGCGGTGGGGCGCGGCCTTGCGACCACGCCCCGGGCTGGCGCCGGAGAGCCAACCGGCTCGCCCAAGGAACGCAGGACGAACGTGGGCTGACCCTAGTCCCCGCGACCTGAACGGGCCGTGCGCGGGGCCGACAGGCAAGGTTCATCCTGCCGCCGCCTCACCGCCGCGATTCCGGTGAAGCTGGGCCCGCTGGCTCGCCGCGCCGAAAGGGCCGAACCGTTGATCTGCCTCAACGCGCGCGCGTCGCCCCGCGCCAAGGCTGCTCTGTCGCGAGACGTGCGATGGTGTGGGCGACGTGATGGGCGGCCTTGCGACTTCAATGGAGCGACAGTCCGCGGCCCTGGCTACCGACGAGGCGGCCTTCGTCGCCGAAGTCCGAGCCTTCCTGGCCCGCGCGCTCACCGACGATCTGCGGGCGGCGGGGCGCGACACCATCGGGGTGCACGCCGAGATCGGCGCCTGCCGGACCTGGCATCGGCGCCTGTTCGAGCGCGGCTGGATCGCGCCGGCTTGGCCCATGGCCTGGGGCGGCACGGAGTGGACCCCGCGGCAGCGCTTCCTGTTCGACCGCGAATGCGCCCTGAACGACGCGCCGGTGCTGTTCGCCGGCGGCCTGCGTAGCGTCGGCCCGCTGCTGATCGAGATGGGCACGCCCGCCCAACAGCGGCGGTATCTGCCGGCGATCCTCTCCGGCGACGACCTCTGGTGCCAGGGCTTCTCCGAACCCGGCGCGGGGTCGGACTTGGCGGCCATCTCCACCCGCGCCGTACGACAGGGCGACCAGTACGTGGTCGACGGATCGAAGATCTGGACCACCGGCGCCCACCATTCCAATCGTATGTTCGCCATTGTCCGCACCCGCGACGGCGAACGCCGCCAGCAGGGGCTGACCTTCCTGCTGATCGACATGGACAGTCCCGGCCTGACCGTGACGCCGATCCTGGGCCTCGCCGGCGATCACGAGTTCAACCAGGTGTTCTTCGACGCGGTGCGCGTGCCCGTCGCCAACCGAGTGGGCGAGGAGGACGAAGGCTGGTCGGTCGCGAAGCGGCTGATGCAGCTGGCCCGCGCCAACAACACTCCGGCGGCCCTGGTGCGCCGGGCGCACCGGCGGGCGACGCTGGCCGTGGCGGCGGTGGATCCCGATCAGGCCCAGGACCTGCGCCGCCGCCTCGCCGGCCTGGAGATTGAGCTGCTGGCCTTTGAGCAGCTGGAGCTGGCGGCGCTCCCGTCCGGTCGCCCGGGCGGCGCCGATCAGACGACGCCCTCGATGCTGAAGCTGGTCGGCAGTGAATTGCACCAGAGGATCGCCGAACTGTCCGCCGAGGCCGCCGGCCCCTACGCCGCCGCCGGCTGGACCGCCCTGGGGCGGGCGGGGGCCGATGTGGACGTCGGCGCTCACGCCATGGTCAAGCACCTCGCCGTGCGCGCGGCCACCATCTATTCAGGGACTAGCGAGACCCAACGAAACGTCATCGCGCGGCAGCTGCTGGGCGCCTGACCGCCTTCGGCGGCGGCCCTCCTGCGCCAAGGCGTCGGAGGGCATCCTGCTTCGTTCCCCCCCGTCCGGACTCGTCCTGCAAGGCGCCCTGCCCGAAGCCGAACTGGCGGACGGGGTGTCCGCCGTATCGCCTTATTCCTAAGGCGAAAATGCGCGCCAAAGCCTGACCATACAACTTGCCATACATCAGGGGCAATCGTGGGGTCGTTTAGCCGGATGATCGCGCTAAGCCATCCGGGGAGAACGGGGGCAGGGGTCGGGGGGATTCATAAATCCACCCACCACCAAAAAACTGCGGCGAGCTGGACGTTTCTTGTCACTTTTGGTGAGTCGTGTCCGCTCCCGGTTAAGGCGTGTTCCTGTGCGCCATTAGGGCCTCCAACTGGCCGACGGCGAGCTTCAGGTCCTCGACACCCAGCTGGCGGCCTGAGGCCATGAGCCTGGCCAACCACCGCTCCCGATCCGACCCGGCAGGCGGCTCGGGGGCGAGGAGCAAGTCGTTCGGCGTGACGTCGAGCACTGCACAGATCCGCAGCACCGTGCCTAGGTCCGGTTCGCGGGCGCCGCGGACATAATTCCCATAGCGGCGCTCAGACAGACCAGCGCGCCGCCCGACCTCCGCGTCAGACAGGTTTAGCTCGCGTGCTCGCTCCCGCAGTCGGCTGGCCAAGGGCTCCATGGGAACAGCTTGTTCCCAAGCCCGCCCGCAGCGTCCATGCACGTTGCGTGGTGATGGTGGACCACGTATCGTGGTTATCGGGCGATAGGGGCTTACGACATGAAATTCGTCCTCCTTGCGGTCGCGGCGCTTTTTGTTGTCGCTAGCGCCGCCGACGCTGGGGAGCCGAGGCGGGCACGCGGCATCGTGACCATTGACGATGCGCGAGCACTCTTGGGGTTAAACGGTCGATCGCTCACGTTTGGGGGGGACCTCAACGAGGCGGTCGAAGGTTCACTCTCCCGTTTGCGAATGGGTCAGGACGACGGAACGACTGATTGCCTAATCCGTCTTCGGGATTCGACGACTGATGTCACCAATGACCTAGACGCCCTGTCGACGCTGGCGATGGTGGATTCATTGATGGTTGACAGGCGCGACGAGGATACGGCGCTTAGCTTCACGCGGATTCAAATTCCACTTACGTTGAAGTCTTTGAGCAGCGCCAGATCAAACGTCAATAAATCAGCGGCCGAATGTGCAGGTAGCCCGTTCATATCGGCTAAGGCCAGTGTATTGCTGGCGTTTTATGACGAGACACTGGCCGCTATTGAGGCGTTGAAACAAAAGATTGGTTAGTGAGATCAAATATACGGGCTTTTTGAAACCACAATTGGTCATCGTAGGGAGGCGGGTCCATGAATCGACAGATCGCGCTATTTGTTCTGGCGGCGGCGCTGACTGGTTGCGCGACGCCTTATCAGGAGTTGGGCTTCACCGGTGGAGTCCGAGCGACGCGACTGGATGAAACCACTGTTCAGGTCCAAGCTCACGGCAACGGCTTCACAAACCCTGACACCGTCGCACAGTATGTCATTCGGAAAGCGGCCGAAGAGACCGTTGCGGATGGTTACGACCTCTTCCTGATCGTCTCAGAGCAGGACCG
>PLSW01000204.1 GCA_003165275.1 Caulobacteraceae bacterium | reverse complement strand
CGCGCACGCACTTCTGCGACGTGGTCGCGCGGGGCGCGGGGGGCGTCTCGGCGCCGATGAAGATGTTCTTGAACGGGACCATGCCAGCGTTGACGAACAGCAGGGAAGGATCGCTCCGCGGCACCAGGGGCGCGGAGGGAATGACGGCGTGGTCGTTGGCGCCGAAGTAGCTGAGATAGGCGCTGCGGATCTCGTTCAGGCTCGGCATCGTCGCTCCGGGGCGCGGGGCGCGGCCGGTCCGGGGAGGACACCCCGCGCCGACCAAGCCCTGCTCAAGGGTTTTGAGCCGAAGGCCGCCTCATGGCGAAGCGGCGCGGCTCAGGGACTGGGCGTCCATATAGAAAATCGCGACCGGCTTCGCAAAGCAGCGATTGCTCCGGATGGGTCGATCGTCGGGGTCCGGCGGATTATTCGCGGCCGGACAAGGGCGCCGGCGGGGCTGCGCGAGGGGTGCATACCTGTCGCCGATGAGACTAACCCCCGCGTCCTTCTCTTCCTCACCCCGAGGTCTGAGCCTAACGAGCCTCGCGGAAGCAAGGTCGGCTGGGTGCGTCCTTCGAGGCCCGCACCGCGGGCGCTTCAGCATGAGGACATGGGTACGGCTGCGGTACAGCTGCGCGCCAACGGCAAAAGGACGCCCGGACGCAGGGCCGGACGTCCTCTCCGCCAGCGCGACCGCTCGCGGGGTGAACCAGGGTCGGTGGGCGGCCCTGGCCTCGACGGTCGCGCCTAAGGCTTTCGCGCCTGACGCGTTCGCACCCAGGCCTTCGCCTGTCGCCTAGACGTCGTCCTCCGCCGTCGGACCGACGAGCAGTTCTTCCTCGATGATGTCGGACTTGCCGCGCACGGCCCGCTCGATCTCGTCGGCCATGTCCGGATTGGCCTTAAGGAACTCGCGGGCATTGTCGCGACCCTGGCCGATGCGGGTGGAATTGTAGGAGAACCAGGAGCCGGACTTCTCCACCACCCCGGCCTTGACNNCGAACTCGACCTCGCGGAACGGCGGGGCGACCTTGTTCTTCACCACCTTGACCCGGACGTTGTTGCCGACGATCTCGTCGCGCAGCTTCACCGAACCGATGCGGCGGATGTCCAGGCGCACCGAGGCGTAGAACTTCAGGGCGTTGCCGCCGGTGGTGGTCTCGGGCGATCCGTACATCACCCCGATCTTCATGCGGATCTGGTTGATGAAGATCACCAGGGTGCCGGACTTGGAGATGGAGGCGGTGAGCTTGCGCAGGGCCTGGCTCATCAGCCGGGCCTGCAGACCGGGCAGGCTGTCGCCCATCTCGCCCTCGATCTCGGCCCGGGGCGTCAGGGCGGCGACGGAGTCGATCACCACCACGTCGACCGCGCCGGAGCGCACCAGGGTGTCGCAGATCTCCAGGGCCTGTTCGCCGGTGTCCGGCTGGGCCACCAGCAGGTCGTCCAGATTCACTTTCAGCTTGTTGGCGTAGCTGGGATCCAGGGCGTGTTCGGCGTCGATGAAGGCGGCGGTGCCGCCGTTCTTCTGCACCTCGGCGATGACGTGCAGGGCCAGGGTGGTCTTGCCCGAACTCTCAGGCCCGTAGATCTCCACCACCCGCCCCTTGGGCAGGCCGCCGATGCCCAGGGCCATGTCCAAGCCCAGGGAGCCGGTGGAGATGGACTCGATCTCGACGATCTTGCCCTTCACCCCCAGCTTCATCACCGAGCCTTTACCGAAGGCTCTGTCGATCTGGGTGAGGGCGGCTTCCAGCGCCCGCTGTTTGTCGGCTTCGTCGCGGCCTACCAATTTCAACACCGTCTGAGTCATTGCAAGGGCGTCCTTATCCCACGATTCTCATCATCCCCCGGCGCCGCTCCGACTTAGGACCCCGGCCTCCGATGACCACCACCGTACATGGTTTGTTCCGCGCGGCAAGTTCTTTTTTTGTTCCCCCCGCAGGGCGACGGGGGATTAGGTGGGTGTAGCGAGACAAGAGATTCTGGAGTCTCGGACAGGACGTTTTAGAGCACTACAAATCCGCAGCGGCCCCTTAGCGCCCCCTGACACCGCCCTCAGAGACCGCTGACAGGCTTCTAATAGGGTGACCGAAGGCCCGCGATCAATGAGCGGGTGCGTCCCTGGCCATGGACAAACCACGTCCGCACCCGCTCTGATCGCCGCGCCCGGTCCATCCCCGCGACGAAAGGGACCGTCAGTTATGGCGCGTCGATGCTCTGTCGGCCTTACAGGGCCGACGTCGTGAAGCGGGTGCGCGCCTGGAGTCGACCCGGTAGCGCGCACCCGCCTGATCGCCGCGCCCGGACCCGCTTGGAGGCGAGTACCGTCCGTTGCGGCACGGCGAAGTCTGGTCGGCCATTGCTGGCCGAATTCGTGGAGCGGCGCGCGCAAGGTTCCAGCCAATGCGCGCAGCCGCCCCGATCGTCAGGCCCGGCGCCGCGATTGGCGGGCGCCGTCCGTTGCGGCCTGACAATGCTCACGCGAAAAGCGGGCCCCGGTCCCACTGGAAGTCGATCCCCGCCGCCTTTTTGACCTCCGCCACCGCCGTGCCCGGCGCTGCCTTGATGATGATCGTACCGAGCACCTGGGAGCTGCTGCCAGAAGCCGCTTGGGCCGCCTTGGTGGCCGCGATGATCGCCGGGATGGACAGGCCACCGGGCGCGCCTGGCGCGGCCTGGCCCGCCTTGGCGCTGGCGGCCTTACTCGCGTCGATCGCGGCGCTGAGCTTGTCCACACCCGCCGGCTTGGCCTTTGGGGGAGGCGCATGGGCAATCGCGTCAACGCCGGCGGCGAGGCCGCCCAGTGCTGGATTGGCAATCGCGAGTTGGAGCAGGCCGCCGTTGATCAGGTTCTGAAGCCACTTCGGCATATGGGACTCAAGGTCCGTGAACGCCTTTTCGATCTTCTTGCAGCCGTCCTCCATGAACCGGACGACGTCGTCCCAATGGTTGTGAAGTTCGACCAAGCCTATCACCAGGAGCGCGATGGCGGCAATCAACGCGCCGATCGCGAGGGCGATCACACCGATAGGGTTGGCGTCCATGGCGAGGCTCAAGAGCGCCATCACGTCGGTGAGGCCTGTGACCGCCGGGATCAGCGTCCAGATCAGGCCGGCCGCGGTGACCGCCGCCGCGCCCACGCCAACGATGCTCGCCGTTGTTGAAACGATGGCGACAATCGCTTGCGTGGCCATTACGACGGTGAGAGCGCCGATCGCGAATTTGAGAAAACCGGTGTTGTCCGTCGCCCTCAGCACCGCATCGGTGAAGTTGACCAAACCATCAATGATCCCCTGAATCTTCGGGAGCAACTTGGGGATTTCATCCGCCAGCTTGCCCACCGCGTCGGTGAATTTCTGAATATCCTCCGACTTTAGGCTTTCGATCCACTTCGTCACCTTTTCGGTGACGTCGGTGAGTTTGGGAATAAGCGCGTCGCCGATCCTTACCCCAAGCCCCTGAACCGCAGCGCCCATTTCGTTCTTGGCCTGGAGGTACTTCTTGGCGGCCTCGGCCTCCTCCGTCGACATGATCATGTGCGACTTGCGGAGCTGATCCATGAGGCGGCCCAGCTCAGCCTGTGGCGTCTTCAGCAGCGGGGCCATCTCAAACCATGACCGGCTGAAGATGCCCTGGGCGGCCACTGCCTGCTGGGCCGGGTTCTTGAGGCTCTGATAGCCCTGAATGATCCGGGCGAACATCGCGTCCGGGTCTTTCGACAGCGCCCGAACCTCCTTCATGCTGATGTGCATCAGCTTGAAGGCGTCAACAGAGTCCTTCATGCCCTTAACGGCACGGCCGATATGCACATTCATCATGGCGAAGCCGCGGGTTACGGTGTCGGCGCTGACGTCAACTTGCTTGGCGGCCCAAAACCACCGCTGCATCGCCTCTGCGCTGGCGCCGGTCTGCTCCGCACTCTTGAGCGCTGTCGCGCCCATCTCGGCGACGTGGTCGGTCAACTCCACAACCGCGTGGGTCGCTTCGAGCGCCACACCGGTGAAGAACGCCCCGCCGATGAACTCGGCCATGCCCAGCTTGTGCATGGCGTGGCCGAGCTTTTCGACGTGCTGATGCACCTGGCCGAGCGCGGCGCCCACCTTTTTCAGCGGGGCCGTCGCACGGTCCAGGGCCGTGATGATGAGACTAAGCCTTAAGTCCTTCATAGAACCGCGCCGCCTGTTGTCGCCACATCTTCAGATCGTCCATATCCATTTCCCAAAGCTCGGATGGCTGGAAATGGAAGACGGCGGCTAACTCTCCGAGGCCCGCGCGCCAATCCCCAGGGACCCCGGAAAAAAATCGCCGATGATCTCGCCGATGCCCTCGATGTCCGCGACGTCGAGATCGTCGATCACGTGGACCGGCTGCCCGGTCAGGGCCGCGATCAGGGCGAGGCTCTGCGCCATTTTGCCCGGCTGCCGGTCGATCTCGCGCAGGTCTTTGGCCTTGAGCCGGCGGATCGACAGCTCTTCGATCCGCTCCTCGCGCACATCGCCGCCGTTGGCGCGGTGCTTGACGGTGACGGGGTATTTCAGCGCGTAGACGTCTTCCATGGTCTTGCTCCTAGGTGGTGGGCTGAGGAAGGGCGAGCGCGGCGCTGACGCCGGCCTCGCCGATCGTAAAGGTGAGGAGGGGTTGGACGTTTCGAAGGTGGCAGCCAACCAGAAGGGGCTCCGCCGCCGCGGTCCATTGGATCGACGCGACCCTGCCGCCAGTGCAGAATTCCAGGCCGAATATCCTGCCGGCCCACTCGTCCTCGCGCCCTTGAGCGATTGAGGCGTCGAACTCGATTCGGATCGGCCCGCGAGCAAGTGCGGCCATGATCTCCTTGATCATGCCGCCCATGTCACCTTCGCCGGCGGCCGCGCCGTCTATCCCGGGAATTTGGGGCGCGAGCGAGAGGCGCACTGGGGAGGCCCGCGAGGTGATTGGTCGGGAGTTTTCGACGGCCGTGCGCCAGCGCCGATCCATCGGCGCACCAGCTGCGGGGCCTGTGGCGGCGGGCGCGGGCGCGGGGCGTAGTGCATCCGCAGGCTTAGACTTGGTCAACTTTTCGTCTCCGGGTTGGCTAGGCGCTGGGCGATTTGGCGGCGTGGCAGGGGGTCATTTCATTCGGCCCTCGCGTCGCAGCTCCGCGCGTTTGAGCTGGACCAACCGGCAGGAACATCGGAATGATTTCGCGATTTCGCTTGTCCCGCGCCCACTAAGGCACGCGGCCACGATGAGTTCGGAGCGTCTTCGACTGCCTATGGGGACACTAGCTTTACCGCTGCCAAACTCCTTGGCGACGACTAGCGCGGCCTCAAGCCCCACCACTTTGGTAAAGACGTTGTGGGGCTCGGGCGTGATGGGCACATAGACTTCGCGCCCCCCGAAGGCCTCTTCAATCTTGTTGGCAATGTCCTCGCCTAGCCGACGCGACACAAAGCCCACCAGGTCGCCGGGTTTCGCCGCCACACCCTCGGAATTGATCTCGCTGTCCCACTGCGTCATGGCCGCATTCGGGGTGAATTGTTCAGGGGCAACCACCCTGAACCGTTCAGGGTCATGTCCGCGACGCCCCTTTGCGGATCGATCATCTGTGGGAACGCAGGCACCAATCCTAAGCGCACGACGCCCTGACGGCCACCAGGTTGCAGGCCGATTGGGGCGAACTGGGCGCAGCCGGGTGATTGCCACCTGCCCCATCATTGGAGCCTGCCCTGCCGGCGCAATCGAGCGCGGGCTCCAAATACCGTTCGGCTACAACACCCTAACGACTTCACAATCTGCGTCGTTGTGAGGCCTGCTATGCAGGCGTCTTCGATGCGCGCGCGTCGGCTGTTGCTGCCCAAGGGGATTGGTGCCTGGCCTGAGCCGAATATCGTTGCGATCTGCTGGGCGTTTGCGACGCCCACGATCTTGGAAAACACGTGATGCTCCTCGGGAGCTTGAGGAACGCAGGCGAGGGTGCCACCATATGCGGCCTGTATCTTGGCCGCGATGTCCGGCCCGATGTGCTGGCGAACGAAGCCAAGCAGATCGCCCTCGGCCCAATCGCCGACTTCAGGTGTTTGAGTGGCCGACCCCAGTTTCATGAACATAGGGTGCGGAAATATTGCAGGGGGCGACACCCTGAATTAGTTCCGGGTGAACCATGCGCGAGGCAATAGCCTGGGCAGCTGGCGTGACTCAGTTCAGCGTCAACATCGAACTTTAACATGAAGTGTTCGATGGCCTGTAACGGTCGAAACCACCCAGCCGACTGCACGTGCGCCTTTCGGGGCGGCCGCACGATCACATCGACTTTTCGGACCCGCGCGCAAGTCACGCGCCGGGCCATCGCGTCTCACACCACGCCCTGCCCGCACTGTCGCCGATCCGTGTATTTCGTCCGTGCTCGAAACGGCGGATCGTTTTGGCTGGAGAGCCCTGGCCCGGGCTGGCCTAAGCACGAATGCGACAGGCTGCGCCGTCTCGGCAAGCTGCGCCTGGTCAAGGCGGCGTGGCGCGATGAGGGCTGGCTGCCGATGAGCATTGACGCCGTGGAGGAGCTTGGCCCCCTCAAGCGGATTCGTGGCGCGAGGCTGGATGGTGACGCCGTTCTGGTCTTCGATATCGCCACGGGAGTTGAGATCGGCCCCGATCTGCCGGTGTTCTACCGCGTCATTGATGAACTGCTGGGCTCAATTGAGGTCGACTATCTCGATTCCGCATCGGGCGAATTGGCCGGAAACCGGGCGGTCGGCCGCCTGGTAGTGGCCGCTGCGGCGTAAGGTCCGCCGCCGGATCGCCGGGAGACCCGGCGGCAACGCTTCCTATGTTTGGTCGGCCGTCGGCGTATGTCGGTGGCGTCGCCGGTGAGCCGGCTTGGAGTCACCGGCTGCTGACGGCGGCGGCGCGGCCGAACTGGCGGGCGCGATGACGGCTGGCGGCGGGGCGGCGCTGGCAGGATGGGCGGCGACCCATACCCCGCCGGCGCCAAGGCCGATGACAATGAACGCCAAAGCCGCCCAGTCGAGCCAAAGCCCTGCCGGCGGCGTGACGACGATCGAACTGCGCTCAACGCCCGCGTCATCCTCGCCCAGCGGCTGGTCATCAGCGTCTGACGGGTCGGCCGCCGCGACCGGGCTGCCGGTCTTGGCCAACGCCGCCAGCGCGCGTTCATGGACCGCGAAGGCCTGGGCGAAGGCTTCCGTCTTAGCAAAGTCGCTGAACTGGTAGGCCTCCAGCAAACCCGTCGTGCTGGTCATGGTCAGCTCGCCATATTCGACTAGCGGGATCGAATAATTTTCCTTGAATCGCCGGTCAGGCGAACCGTCTTTGTTGGCCTTTTTCCAGGTTTGGCCGACCACCTTTGCATCGACTGGGACTTGCTGTTCTTCGACGAAATGGGTGCGTGAGAGCGTCAGCGTGAACTCGTGAAACTCCACCAGGCCGAAGTCTTGAGTGGCGTCGCGCATCATGATGAAGCCGGGGAAAATCTGGAGATCCCGGCCGCCGACGTTTCCCAGGCCAAGCACCTGGTGCTTGGACTTGACGATCGCCGAACTGGTCAGCTCGAAGCTGACAGGCGCACGGCTGACCGCATTGTGCGCCACGGTGCGTTCGGCAATCCGGTTCGTCGCCCTGGTGCTGGTGACGTCCCAAATCCGCGAGCAGCTGCTGAGCGCCTCGAAAGACCGGATCAGCGCGGCATAGCTGTTCAGCGTGGCGTCATCGAATCCGAAATCGATCTCGATAAAGCACCCCGCCAATTCCGCCTGGGATTGGTCGAGCTGGTCCTCGGCCGCCTGCGCCGCTTCCGCCAGACCAGGGACCGCCTTGGCCGTAAACAGCCGGATGATAAAGGCCTGCGCTAGTTGGAGCCGGCCCTGCGCCTTTGCGAGCGCCCGCCGCCGGCCGGACACCACGCTGATCAGGACATTGCGGCGCACCTGCGCTTCGTTGATCAGCCGTTTCAGCTCGCCCAGGCCTGGCGTTGTCAGAGCGCTGACCTCGGCGCTGCGGATCAGGCGCTCTTCGGGAATGTACGCGCCGCCGAATTCGGGCGGCGGCCGTGGTGGCGGCGCGGCGGGACTCGCCGCGCCCGGCCGGCCAGAGCCGAGCGGCGGGGCGACGCGCTGGCGATAGGCGAGCCCGCTGCCGGGAATGCCCAGATTGACGTGCGCGCCCTTGCCGCCGAGCGTCATGCTCGCGCCCCGAACCCCGACCGTTGTGCTGATGCCGCCGCGGCTGAAATTCAAACGCACGCCGGGAAACAGGCGCACTCGGCGCTGGAAACGTAGGCCCACGTGTCACCCCCCAAAGGCGCGCCCATGTAGCGCGCCGCGCCGGGCAGGTTGAACGCTACCGCAGGTGGGCGTGCGTTGGTATCGACTTCTCTAGGCGAGCCGCCCGTTGATCGTGAAAGGGTGACTGCCGCCCGGCGCGCCCGTGAGAGGCCATGAGAGGCGTAAGAGGCCGCATGAGGCCATCGGCGGCCCTGGCGTCGCCCGTGGGACGGGCGACGCCCCTAGCGCGCCAGCTTTCGGATCATCCGTTGGAGGGCTGATCGACTCGGAAACCGCTCCGCCCCGAAGACCGCGACACCCTCTGCGAGAATGGCGTCCAAGGTGTTGAGACCATGACGATCGGCGACGAACGCGACCAACGCCGGCTCACGTTGAAATTGCCACCGCGGGCCAGACCGCGGAGGGAAAATCTTGGCGTAGTAGTCTGGTATCCAGGCCGCCGGCCAAGCCCTCTCCGGTCCGAACCGCTCCAACAGTTCCGCCGCGATGCCGGTATAGGTGCGTTGGGTGCTGCCGATGACGGCAAGGCCCACCTCGCGGTCTTCGATATCGGGCTGCGGCTGCTTATTCGACAATACGCCGCTCACCGGTGTGCAGCTCCTCCCCGATCTTGGCGATCTCGGCTTGCGTCTCCCGATTTAACGCCGCGAGCGCCGCCATTGCCGCGAATATGGTCTCCGACTGGTCTTTGCAGGACCGCCCCTCAAGGGCGTAGTCACCGATCATGTCGATAACCAGTCCAACGTGATGAAGCCCAAGAGACTTGCTCCAGAGATCGCTGGCGATGGCTTCGCGGGGACGGCGGCATTGCTGGTTCACGGAGTTTCCTTTTTCCGTTGGAACTAAGAGCAGAGGACGGTGATCGCGTTCTCAAAGTCCGCTCGCGAGGGCGGTGCGCCGCCGGCCAGATCGGCCGCCAAGCGCGGAACACTTTCGATGATGCGCAGGCCCTTCCGGCCCCCGGCCATCTTGGTGAGCCGGTCGATCAAGGCCTCGGGAACGCCATGGGCGCGCGCGACCATCACCGCGTCTTCCCTTCGGATCGCCGACAGGCTGATTTCAACGTCGAGGCGCGAAAGAAACTGCGGTGAGGCGGCAAGGGTCTGCCGCTCGGTGTTGAACCGATCGGTGAAGGTGTGATTTCCCACCAACGCCAGGGCCATGACCCCGTCATCGTGAATCGATCTCAGCGTCTCCAGCGTGTCGGCGTTGAGGTTTTGCGCCTCGTCCAGGATCAGCAGAACGGGACAATCGGGGGTGCATCGGCGCTCGGCCTCAAGCCTGAGCGACACCACGTTTTCCCGGGTCGATGCGGCCTTGTAGCCGGTGAATTTCATGGCCAGGCCGCGAAAGAGCGGTCCCTTGGCGGCCGTATCGGGGCGGGCGGCCGAGTACCAGACCCGTCGCGGTCGCTCATTGGCGTAGCGCAACACGGCGGTCGTCTTGCCGNNGCCTGGCGGCCCCTCGATAGAGACGATCCAGTTATTGCGCTGCGCCAGGGTCAGGGTGTTGATCACCCTCTCGGCGATACTGGTCTCGCAGAACTTCGGCTCGAAATCGTCCAGCATCGCCATGTCACGCCACCTTGTCGGGGCGGGATTTCACCGCGGCCAGCGCCCACGCCATGGCGTCCGCTTTTGCATCCTCTCGGGCTTCGCGCCTGGTCTTGGGCGAAATTGCGACTTCGGCGACGCCTGCGGTCGCGCGAATCCGCACAGGCCGGATGATGGCGGGCGATGGCCCGGCCTCCCCCGGATCATCGTCCGGCAGCATTGCGGCGAGACGGTCGGCCGAAATCAGCCCTTCGAGCGCCTCAAGCTCGCGGGTCTTGCGGCGCAACTCGGCCTCCTGACGGGCGCGGGCCTTAGCTGAAGCCATGTCGAGGAACCCGGCGGCGTCGATCGCCTCGGCGTCGCAAAGATAGCGCCCGTCGAGGCCGTAGACATGCAGGTCGCGGTGAAGGTCGTCGGGGTCAAACCTGATCGTGACCTTGTCGCCGGCGACGCCGGCCAGGGCCTCATTCCAATACCGATTGCCGTGGAAGTTGATGGCGCCCGACTTGCGGTCGGTGGAGACCTGGTCGGCGGCCAGCAAGGCCATGCGCATCTGTTCGGCGGTGGCGCGGCGGATGGCGGAACGGGCGTAGGACGCCTCAAAGGCCTGGTCGAACGATCCGCCGCGCGCGGTCTCGGTTCGGCGCCCAGGTCGCGCGTTGTGGGCGGCCATCACGCGGTTGATCACGGCGATGAAGACGTCCAGCTCAATCGCCTTGTTGCCGTAGTTCTCCGGCTTGGCGTCGGGACGATTGCCGGTGTAGGCGCCGGCGAAAGCCGGATGCTTGGCGCCCGCGTCGCAGAGATCGCGGAAGCCGCGTTCTATGGGCTTGGACTGCCCCCGATAGGGTGTCGCCCAGTGGATTTCGACGCCAAGGGCGGTCAGCAGGCCGGTGGGGTCTTCGGGACGAATGGAGAAGCGGAAGCGGGTCTTCGCGCCGCCCGTGATCGCCTTCGAAGCGAAGGCGCGGCCGTTGTCCAACAGGCAACCCTGCGGCACGCCCCAGTTCCTGAACACGTCGGCGAAGGCCAGGCGGGTGAGCGCCACCGACTCCGTCTGGCCAACGCGCCAGCCGAGAAATTTGCGGCTCATGATGTCCTGAATCGCCACCATCATCGGGCGAGCGATGCGGCCGTCCGGCCAGCGGACGAAGACGTCCCACTTGTGGCCGTCGATGTTGACCAGTTCGAGGGCTTCCATACCTGCAACCGTCCTTTGCTGGGGTGGGAGAACCGCGCGCAGGGCCTCGACGCCTTGGCGGCGAGCGATGATCACGCGTCCGTCGACCTCGCGCTCCAGGCGGCGCTGAAAGGTCTTGACGTGGGGAATGGCGATGCCGCGCGGCTCGGCCCAGGCCCTGACCCTGTGCCAGCAGCTGGAGAAGGTCGGCCGCTCGGGGCGCAGATAGTCGGACTTGAACATCAGCCAAGCCTCGTTGTGGATTTCGGCCTCGGCCCCGCCGCCGTTACGGTGGGGCGCCAGGCGCGGCAGGCGGTCGATTGAGCGGACGCCCGCGACAAGGCTGATCCAGCTCCAGATCGTGGCTTTCGAGACCGCCTCGGCGGCAGCAACGGCCGCGATCGCGGCCGTGCGGGTTTGGCCTGACCGCTCCAGCGCCTCGACCGTTTCAAGGGCGCGTTGGCGACGTTGGGCCTCCGCCTTGACGGTGTCGGGCTGGCGATCGAACCATGACCACATCTGATCGGCCGGCGGCTTCGTGCCGCTGACCGCCGTTGGATCGGCGGCCGATCGGGGGTCGGCTTGCTGGGCCACGATGCCGCGCCTGACCAGCTCGTTTTGGGCGATCGGCGGCAGCAGGCTGACGTGGAATTCTAGACCGCCGCCGCGCCCGGCCCGGGGCCGCGCTAGGGCCTGGCCGCTGCGGTCGACCTGGAGGGCCCACCCCTTAGCTGTCGCCAGATCATTGAGCTTACGCTTGGTGCGCGGCAGACCGGGCAACGCCAGGTGCGCCAAATCGGCGGCGCTGAACCATGACTTTCCGACCCCCGGACAATTCATGACGGTTCGTCGCCGAAGCTGATCACAATCCCCTTGGGCAGCAGGTTGCCCAACTCACCCAGGGCGAGCTTGCGGTCCGCGTTTGACATGCGGCCGAATGCGCCGACGAAGGCGCTAAGATTCTTCAGGTAGGCTTTTTCGGCGGGGTCGAACTCACGCGGGGGCTGACGAAGCACCTTCACCGCCTGGGCGACTGTCTTGGCGTGGCCCTGGATGATCAGATCGACCGCCTGCCGCTGATCGTCCGGCGACAACTTGATCAGAGCCGCCAGTTGGGCGCCGTTCCCAGCTATGGGATGCCCACGCAACTGTTCCGCCAGATCGGCGGCGAGGCGGCTATGGAGTGCGAGGTCGCGATAGATGGTCTGGCGCGAAAGGCCAATCTGTTCAGCCACACCGTCGGCCCAGCCGTATGCAAGTCTCATCGTGAGATTTGCATCTACGGCGTCAGACTTCAGGGCCTTGGACCAACGCGCGGCGGCCGAGACCGAGCGCCCGTCCGCGCCCGTCTCAACGCCCGCCCGGGTCTTGGCAAGACAGATCAACTCGGCGATGAACGCGGCGCGGTCGATGGGCGACAGGTCGCGCCGGAACAGGTTCTCGGAGACCTCGCGTGAGCGACGTACCAGGGCGCTGGCGTCAACGATGACGGCTTGGACAGCGTCCCAGCCATTCAACCGGGCGCCCTCAAGGCGGTGGCCACCTGCCACCAGCAAGAAGTCCTTTTTGCCGGGTAGGCGGCAGACCTCGATAGGGGTCCGTTGCTTTTCAACGTCCATGATCCGGCCGAGCGCAGCGGCCCAGACCGGGTCGATGGGCCGTAGGCGGTCGCGAACCCTGATCTCAGACAGTGGAATTGCGACGATCTCGCCGACAACGGGGAGCTTGGCGGTCGCCATGGCTTATCGGGCGCCCTTAGACGTTGCTGCTTCGAGAATTCGGCTTCGCAACGCGACGGCGGCAGGGCCGTTCTTCATGCCGGCCAGCACCCGGCAGGCGTACGACGGCGCTATGCCGTTCGCCATCGACCATGCCCGAAGAGACGTTCCCGCTTGGGTGAAGGCGGCCCGCGCCGCATAGAGGAGCGCCTTGCTTCCATCGGCCGGAATACCGTGTTTCATTGGCGAGGCCACCTTCTACACACCCGGGTGCACCGGTACGCGATATTGACCATGCACACCCGGGTGTGCGCAAGAGGAAATCGACTTGATAGAGGACCAGGTCCAACGAATCCGCGAAGTCATGGGCGCGAAGAGCGATTCAGATTTGGCGTCGAAGCTGGGTCTGGGCCGGACGGCCGTCTCTCGATGGAAGCAGCGCGGGTTTATTCCGCCAGAGTATCGAGCCCTTATCGAGACGCCGCGCGGGCAACTTCTCGACTTCGCATCGCAATTCATCGTGCACCGAGAGGTGTACCAGCACGCCGACCACCACTATTGGCTTCGGGCCGCTCTCCACTTCCTTCCGGCAGACTATGGCTCTTCTCTTCCTGTCGCCGACCGCGCCCGGACGTTGGACTTCGTGCTCACCCGCCTCATGGGAGCCGCTCTGGACGCGACCGTTCGTGAGCTGGGCAAACCGCGGTGTGAGGGCGAGGAGGACTATCGCGCGTTGATTGAGGTATTGGCGTCAGGCTCAAGCACCGAGAGCGGTCTCGCCTATTCCGAACGGATCGCCCGCGTGGTGGCCGAAGGAATGCCGGTGGTGGATCACTAGTCGACTAGAAGAGCGCCCAGTACCAAAGGCACGTCAAAGGAAGCGGTCGCCAAATGCTAAGAGGCTGGCTCAATGATCATTCAGACCCGATATCGCTAGCAGANNCAGCGCCTGCTGTCGCTGCGTTGCTTTCCGTTGTTGCTGGCGGCCTTGCTTTTTCACCCGGCAACGATCGGTGGATTGGATGCATTAGCATGCTGGCCGGCCTCGCCAGCGCCCTAGGTGTTTGGGCAACAGGGGCTGCGTCAAAGGCGCGCGACAAGTTGGCCATGGCCACCGCAGAGGCCGCCCACGCGGCGGCGAAGCAGGCCGAGGAAGCATCGACAATCAGCATGATG
>PLSW01000045.1 GCA_003165275.1 Caulobacteraceae bacterium | reverse complement strand
CGCAACGCGGTCCCTGCGCCCTTCGACACGTTCGCTTCGCTCCCAACTCAGGGTGACGAAGACGTGTGGGCTGCAAAGACGTTCGTCATGCTGAGTAGGGAGCGGAGCGACCGTGTCGACGCACGCAAGCTTGCGCCGCTCCCCTCGCCCATCACCCGATCCGCACCCTCTGCTCCGGCGGCAAATACATCTTCTGCCCCGGCTTGACGTCGAACGCCGCGTACGGGTCGGGCTGGCGCGGTCCGTGACACCCTCTCTCCGTCACCCCCGGGCTTGTCCCGGGGGCGAGGGATCACTGGCGGCGCAGGCGTCGAACAGCCGCCAGTTTCGTCCTGTTCGTGTTCCCTTGCCCCCGGGACCAGCCCGGGGGTGACGGGCCTATTGTGCGGGTCGACTACCCCACCGACCTCAGTCCACCAGCTTCTGGTCCAGGTACACATAGTGCCGCGCCCAGCGCCGGGCGTTCAGTTCCGGGTCGGCGTCGTTGGCGTGGCCGCCGAAGGTGTTCTCGTAATAGAGATACGGGTCGCCCAGGGCCTTGAGTTTGGCGGCGAACTTGCGCGGGTGGCCGGGGTGGACCCGGTCGTCCTCGGTGTTGGTGGTGATGTAGGGCTCGGGGTATTTCACCCCCGGCTTAAGCTGGGTGTAGGCGGAATACTTGGCGATGAAGGCCCGGTCCGCCGGCACGTCGGGATCGCCGTATTCCCCCACCCAGGACGCGCCGGCCGACAGGTGGTTGTAGCGCAGCATGTCGATCAGCGGGCTTTCGATGACGATGGCGCCGAACAGCTCCGGATGCTGGGTCATCGACACCGTGGTCAGGATGCCGCCGTTGGAGCGGGCGTAGATGCCCAGATGCCGAGGCGAGGTGACCTTGTTGGCGATCAGGTCCTTGGCGATGGCGGCGAAGTCGTCGAAGGCCCGCTGGCGGTGTTCGCGCAGGGCCGCTTCGTGCCAGGCGGGGCCGAACTCGCCGCCGCCACGGATATTGGCCAGTACATAGGCCCCGCCCCGCTCGAGCCAGAGCTTGCCCAGCTCCGGCTTGTAGGACGGGGTCTCGGAGATTTGGAAACCGCCGTAACCGAACATCAGGGTCGGGGTCGAGCCGTCGTATTTCATGCCCTTCGGCCGCACCAGAAAGTAGGGAATTCTGGTCCCGTCGGCGGAGACGGCGAAGTGCTGCTCGACCACGTCCCGGGTGGCGTCGAAGCGCGGGCTCAGCGACTTGACGCGGGTGACCGCGCCGGTGTCGGCGTCTACGGCCCACAGGGCCGGGGGCTCCAGGAAGCTTTCCGACACCACGAAGGCCCGGTCCGAGCCGCGATCGGCGGCCCGCAGGGTCAGGGCCGATCCCGCCGGCAACGCAAGCCGCTTGCCGGTCCAGCCCGCAGCGGTCGGCGCGTAGACGTCGATGGCCCCGCTGACGTTGTTGAGCAGCGAGACCAGCACCCGGCCCCTGGTGACCGAAACCGCGTCGATGGTCTGGTTCGCGGTCGGATGGACGATGGTCTGCACCGCGCCGGTGTCGGGATCATAGGCGATCAGGTCACCGGCGCTGACCGCCGCATGGGTCGAGGCGGCCGGCCAGTCCTGATTGACGCCGATGATCAGCTTGCCGGCCAGATAGCCGTGCAGGTCGATCTTGCGCGGCAGATCCAGGGGCCGCACGGCGCCCATGTGACTGAGGTCCAACCAGTCCGTCTGAAAGAAGCTCACGTTGCGGCCAATCAGCACCCGGGCCACGGCGCCGTCCGGGCCCCGGAAGACGCGGGCTCCGGCGCGCACGTCCGTGGGCTGGCCGCGATAGATCTCGACCGCCTGGTCGAGGCTCTGTCCGCGCTTCACCCGCTTGATCACCAGCGGATAGCCCGATTTGCTCATCGTGCCCGGCCCCCAGTCGCGGGCGACCAGCAGGGTGTCGGCGTCCAGCCAGGCGGCCTCCTGCTTGCCGGACCCGAACTGGAAGCCGCCAGGCACGAAGGCCTTGGCGACGGTGTCGTATTCGCGGATCTCCACCGCGTCGCCGCCGCCGTTGGAGAGGTGGACAAGGCACAGCCGGTCCTGCGGCGGCAGGCAGGGCGCGCCCTTGAAGATCCAGTTCTTGCCCTCGGCCTTCGACAGGGCGTCGAGGTCGATGAGGGTCTCCCAGGCCGGTTCCGGGGTGCGGAACGAGGCGAGGCTCGTGCGCCGCCACAGGCCTTTGACGTGGGTCTGGTCCTGCCAGAGGTTGTCGAGTTGGTCGCCGAGGAAGCCCGGATAAGGGATCCGATCGGCGGCGGTGAAGATCGCCAAGGCCTCCTGGCGATAGACCTGATAGCGCGGATCGGTCTCCAGCCGTCCGGCGGTGCGGGCGTTTTCCGCCGCCACCCAGGCCATGGACCGGTCGGAATGGATATCCTCGAGCCAGGCGTTGGGATCGGGAACCGCCGGGTCAATGGACGGGAGCGCTGGGGGCTGGGCGATCGCGGGGGCGGCGGCCGCGAGGAGGGCCGCAACGGTGGCGAACAGGACAGGGCACAAGGCGAACTCCAACAGCGGCGCGAATGACGACGGATTGTCGACCGGCGAGGCCGCCGAGGACAAGGGCCGCGCTTGAATAGCCGGCCATTTACCAGGGGCACACCGGTGCGCGGCTATAGGGCGAAGGTCATGGTCGCCCCTCACCCCGGTCTTGCCCCCATCATCCATGCCGCCGGCGCGGCCGTCGGCGCGCTGTGGGGCGAGCTCAGCCGTGTCCTGCTGGCGCCCGGCTCGCAATTTTCCCTCTTGTCGTTGGCATCGGCCCTGATCATCGCCGCCGCGGTCATCGCGCGTCGGCGCCGCGCCCGCGGACGGCGGGTCCGGCTCAAGGTCCTGGCGCGGACCCTGTTTCCCCGCCACATCCTGCTGAGCGCCTCCAGCCGCGCGGACATCGGCTTCATGCTGCTGAACATCTTCGCCACCGGCGCCCTGATCGGCTGGGCGCTGATCTCATACGCAGCGGTCAGCCACTGGGCGCAGGCCGGTCTGGGCGGCCTGTTGGGCGTCCTCGAGCCGTCAAGCGCGCCTGCGTGGGTCGTCGCCGCGGGCATGACCGTGATCGGCTTCCTGGCCTATGAATTCGCCTACTGGCTCGACCACTGGCTCAGCCACAGCATCCCGGTCCTGTGGGAATTCCACCGGGTGCACCACACCGCCGAGACCCTGTCGCCGGTGACCGTTTTCCGGGTACATCCGGTGGAGAGCCTGAAGTTCTACAACGTCAGCGCTCTCATCCTGGGCCTGACCCACGGGACAGCGACCTGGCTGGTGGGGGGGCCAGCGCACGAGATCGCGATCTCGGGAAGCAACCTCATCCTGCTCGCCTTCATCTTCGCCACGGTCCATCTGCAGCACTCGCATGTCTGGATCGCCTTCACCGGCCCGTGGGGACGCCTGCTGGCCAGCCCCGCCCACCACCAGATCCACCACTCCACGAATCCGGCCGACTTCGGCAAGAACCTCGGCAGCTGCCTGATGCTGTTCGACTGGATGTTCGGCACCCTGCGTATCCCCGCCCGCGAGCGCGAGCCGCTGGTGTTCGGGGTCGAGCCGGGCGCGGACAGCGCGCATACCGTCGTCAGCGGGCTGATCACCCCCTTCATCCGCGCCGCGGCGTTGCTGAGGCCCGCGGGCGCAAGGTTGCCGGCGCCGGCGACGGCGCGGACGCCTCAGGGCGCCGTGTAGACCACGCCGCCCTTCATCACGAACACCACATGGCGGACCACGGTGATGTCCGCCGTCGGATCGCCCGCCACGGCCACCATGTCCGCAAGCAGGCCCTCGTGGATGCGGCCGAACCGATCCTGCTGGCGCAGGATTTTCGCGGCAACCGAGGTCGCCGCCAGCAGGGCCTGGGTCGGCGTCATCCCGTCCCGGACCATCCAGTCCAGTTCGCGCCAGTTGTCGCCGTGGGTGAAGACCCCGACGTCGGAGCCGTCGCCGATGGTCACCCCCAGCTTCAGGGCGAGGCGAAAGGCGCGGGCGGCGTTCTGCATCCCCGGCGTCGGCGGGGTCTGGCCGGCAACATAATGTTGGAAATACATCGCCGTGGCCTCCACCGCGGTCAGGGTCGGCTCATACGCGATCCCCTTCTGCGCCATCAGCCGGAAGGTGGCTTCCGAGCCGCCGTAGCCGTGTTCGATGGTGTCGACGCCGGCGACGGCGGCGCGGCGCATCCCCTCGTCGCTGGCGGCGTGCACGGCGACCGGGTGGCCGATGGAATGGGCGACCTCCACGGCGGCCTTCAGTTCGTCGATGGTGAAGGTCGGCTCGGTCTCGCCGTTCGGACCGACCCGGTAGTCGGCGTAGAGCTTGATCCAGTCCGCGCCCAGGGCCGCCTGCTCGCGCACCGCCCGCATCACCTCGTCGGGCCCGCTCGCCTCCTGCGCCCCCTGCGGCAGATCCCAGCCCAGGGCGTAACTCCGCCGGGCCGGGCCGTAGGCGCCGGTGGCCACGATGGCCCGGGTGGCCACGAACAGCCGGGGGCCCGGAACGATCCCGTCCTCGATCGCCCGCTTCAGCCCGACATCCGCGTCGCCGGCGCCCTCGGTGCCGAGATCGCGCAGGGTGGTGAAGCCCGCCATCAGCGTCGCCGTCGCCTGCCGGCCGGCGCGCAAGGTGCGATAGGCCAGCGACTCCTTCATCACCTGATCGTCCCACAGGGTCTCGTTGTAGGGATGCAGAAACAGGTGGGAATGCAGGTCGATCAGGCCGGGGATCAGGGTCGCGCCGGGCAGGGCGATCACCTTGGCGCCCGTCGGTGCGGCGATCGCCGGCCCCACGGCGATGATCCGCTCACCCCGCACCAGGACCGCCCAGTCCCGGTGAACGACGCCATCGTCGGCGGTGAAGACGGCGGCCGGCTTCAACAGGATGGAGGCCTCGGGGACCGCCGGCGCGGCGGAGGCCGAGGTGGCGCAGGCGATCCACACGGCGGCGATCCAGCCCCCAAACATCGCGCGCGCGCCCATCGGCTTCCCCCCTGAGGTCCCCTCCGAAGTGATCCCACTTCCGCGCTCAGGTAAAGCCGCCGCCCGGCCTTGGCGCGCCTCCGTTCACAGGCGCGAAATATCACGTTAAGCGGGGAACGCAGCGACGGGCGGGGGGTTGGGCTGGCGAGCCATCAGCGTCCCGGCTCGCCGTGAACCGGGATCCGTCGCGCGATCCGGTAACCTAGGGAGCCAATACCTATGACCCAGACCCTCACCGCCCTCTATGACACCTATCCCCAGGCCGAGGCCGCCGTCCGGCGGCTGGAGGCGGCGGGGCTGCCCCACGCCGATATCAGCATCGCCGCCAACCGATCCGGCGTCGGCGACCTGGCCGCCGATGAGCGCCGGGACGAAGGCGCGACCGGAACCGACGCCGGGGTCGGCGCAGGCCTTGGCGCGATCATCGGCGGCGGCGGCGGCCTGCTGGCTGGCCTCGGCCTGATCGCGATCCCCGGCGTCGGCCCGGTGATCGCCGCGGGCTGGCTGGTCTCGACGGTGGTCGGCGCGGCGGCGGGGATCGTCGCTGGCGGGCTGGTGGGCGGCCTCGTCGGCGGCCTAACCGGCGCGGGTGTCCCCGAGGCTCATGCCCACATCTATGCGGAAGGGGTCCGCCGCGGCGGCGCCCTGGTCACCGCCCGGGTCGATGACGCCGAGGCGACCCGCTACGCCGAGATCCTGGACCAGCTGGGCTCCGTCGACATCGCCGAACGCGGGGACCTCTACCGCAGGGGCGGGTGGTCGCGCTTCGACCCCGCGGCCGCGCCCTACACCGCCGATCAGATCGCGGCTGAACGGCGGACCTATGCGGGTCCGGTGGAAGACCGCTCGTTCGTGCGCGATCAAGAGGCCCTTAGCCCCTCCGGCGATCCCCTGACCCCGCAGGAGCAGGAACACGACCGGATCGCGGCGAGTTCTCCCTCCCCCACGCCCCTGGTCTGACCTTTGGACGGGCCGCCCGCCCGCGGGCGGCCCGCTTCCGCCGGGCTCAAAGCGTCCGGACGGCGATATGCCAGCAGACCGCATCCAGGGGACAGACGACGCAGTTCGGCTCGCCGCGCCTGCAGAGCGCCTTTCCGTGTTCGCGCAGGACATGGAAAGCGGTGGCCAGCCACGCTCCATCCGTGGCGCCTTCCCGGGTCAGCACGGCTACGCCGGCCTTGTATGAGCGGTCGTAACTTGCGCCCTCCGCGAAGCAGCCGAGGCGGGCGAGAACCCGCAGTCCGTTGGACTCCAGCGCGGGGGTCGCGGCGATTCCCGATAGCAGCAGGATCTTGTCGGCTCCCGGATCGCCGATGGTCGGGAACCGCTTCAGCAGGGCGCGCGCCGCTTTCAAAGGCAGGCCGCGCACGGTCGCGGAGAAATCATCGCTCTCAAGGACGATGTGGGTGATCGCGCGCCAGCGCTCGACCCGGGTTTCCGGACGCATGCCGCCGGCCTGGGCGAGACGCAGCAGGTGCTTCGGATCCGCGGAGAGAATGGCCCGGGGATCGAGCCCGACCTCGCGCTCGAAGGCGTCGAACAGCCGGCGGCGTCGCTCGTCGTCCACCAGGTAGCCGATGTTCTCCCAAAGGATCAGCTGGAAGGGATCGGCGGGCAGGCTGGGGATCGGATAGCGCTCGGCGAGCGCGGCCACGATGTCGATCAGCCTCGCCCGGGGGGTCACGTCTGCAGCGCCCCCTCGCGGTCAGCGCGCTGTTCCCCCTCCCCCGGCAGGTCGTCGAAGGAGCCGTGGCTGGAAGCGTAGAGCTTGGCGTAGAGGCCGTGGCGCGCCATCAACGCCTCGTGCGGTCCCTGCTCAACGATGCGGCCGTGCTGCAGGACGACGATCTCGTCGGCGTCGCGCACGGTGGCAAGGCGGTGGGCAATGACCAGGCAGGTGCGGCCGGCGAACAGCACCTTGAGCGCCCGCTGGATCTCCAGCTCGGTGAAGCTGTCGATGTTGGCGGTAGCCTCGTCGAGGATGAGGATGCGTGGGTCGGCGACCAGGGCGCGGGCGAAGGACAGCAACTGCCGTTGGCCAACGGAGATGTTGCGGCCGCGCTGGCCCAGCAGGGTGTCGTAGCCCTCCGGCAGGCGCACGATGAAGTCGTGGGCGCGCACGGCCTTCGCCGCCGCCACTACCTGCTCGCGGGTGGCGCCGCGGGTCGAATAGCGGATGTTCTCCTCTATGGTGCCGGAGAACAGGAACGGCTCCTGCAGCACCATGCCGATGGTGCGGCCCAGGCTCTCCAGGGTCACGTCGCGCACGTCGTGGCCGCCGACCAGCACCCGGCCCTGGTCGACTTCGTAGAAGCGTCGGACCAGGGACATGATCGAGGTCTTGCCGGACCCCGTTGGCCCCACCAGGGCGACCACCTTGCGCGGCGCGACCTTCAGGCAGATGTCCTTCAGCACCGGGCGCGCCGGGTCGTAGCCGAAGGTGACGTGATCAAGCTCCACCGTCGGGTCGGCGTCGGCCAGTTCGATGGCGTCCGGCTTGTCCGCGATGGTCACCGGCACGTCGAGCATCTCGAAGATGCGGTGCCCGGCGGCCATGGCCCGCTGCATCACCGTGTACTGCATGGACAGCATGCGAACCGGCTCGAAGAACCGCTGCACATAAAAGACGTAGGCGACCATGGCGCCCACGGCGAGCTGGCTGTGCAGCACCTGCTCGCCGCCGACGACGATGATCACCGCCATGGCGAAGCCGGTCAGAATATCCACCGTCGGGGTCATGACCTGCGCCAGGAAGGCGGACTCCACCTGGGCGTCCATGTTTTCCCGCGCCTTCTCCTCATAGAGGGAGAAGTTCAGCGCCTCGCGGCGCGTCTCCTGCACCGTGCGCACGCCGTTGATGTTTTCGGCCAGGGCGCCGTTGGCGATGGAGGAGGCGTCGCGGGCCCGGCGGAAGGTCCGCTTGGAGAACGGCAGCCAGACGGCGCGGATGCCGACCAGGGCCGGCAGGACCAGCATGGTCAGGATCCCCAGCTTCCAGTTCATCACCAGCAGGATGATCACCGTGCCGATGAGCACGGCCAGATCCCCCAGGGTGCCGGTGGAGCTTTCCAGGAACTCCTGCAGGGCGTTCACGTCCCCCTGCAGCCGGCTCATCACCCGGCCCACGTGGGTCTTGTCGAGGAAGGAGAGCGAGACGCACTGGAAGTGAGCAAACATCGCTCGGCGGACGTCGAAGATGACGTTCTGGGCGAGGCGCGTGCTCATCCACTGGTCGGCGAAGGAGGTGATCGCGTTCAGCACCACCACGGCGAAGAAGAGCAGCACCACCTGGTCGATATCATTGCTGGCGCCCTTGCCCGCCGCCGCCGCGGTCACCGCCCGGCCGATCATCAGCGGCAGGGACAGCTGGGTGGCCGCCGACGCCAGCACGGCGGCCTGGGCGCCGAAGAGGAACAGCCGGTGGGGTTTGAGGAACCGGTAGAACCGCCGCACCACCCGGGTGTCGAACGACATGAAGATCTCTTCGTCGTCCGGCGTGCCCAGGTTGGCCTTGAGCTTGCGCGGGGTCTCGATGGCGGCGTCGGTCATTGGGCCGCGTCCGCCACCTTCCGGTGGATCTTGGCGTCGGCCGTCGACAGGCCCTGTTCGGTGCGCGTCTGCAGCTGGTGCAGGTCGTAATATTCGCCCTTCAGCGCCAAGAGCTCTTCGTGCGTGCCGCGTTCGACGATGCGGCCCTCTTCCAGCAGGATGATCTCGTCGGCGTGCATCAGCGACGACAGGCGATGGGCGATGATGATGGTCGCCTTTGCGCGAGTGGCCTCGGCCAGGGCCTCGCGCACCTTCTTTTCGGTCACCGCGTCGATGGCGGCGGTGGAGTCGTCGAAGATCATGATCCCGGGGCCGGGCACGACGCCGCGGGCGATGGACATGCGCTGGCGCTGCCCCCCGGACAGGGCCACGCCCCGCTCGCCCACCCGGGTCTCGTAGGCCGCCGGCAGCTGGGCCAGGTAGTCGTGGAGTTGCGCGGTCTTGGCGGCGCCGACGATCCGCCCCTCGTCGGCCCAGGGATCGGCATAGGCGACATTGTTGGTGACGGTGGAGTCGAACAGGAAGGCTTCCTGCTGCACCAGGCCGACATATTCCCGCAAACTCGCCAGCTGCACGTTGCGCACGTCCTGGCCGTCGATGGTGATCCGGCCGGCGGTGACGTCGTAAAAGCGCGGGATCAGGTTGGCGATGGTCGATTTGCCGCTGCCCGGCGGGCCGACGATCCCCAGGGTCTGGCTCTTGCCGACGGTGAAGCTGATGTCACGCAGGACCGGCTTTCCCGGGTCGTAGCCGAAATCCACGTGCTCGAAGCGCAGGACGCCCAGGGTTGGCGCAAGCGGGACGGCGCCCGGCTTGTCTGCGATGGCGGGCACGACATCCAGAATCTCGAACAGACGGCCACCGCAGGTCGTCGCCCGCGCCGCCGCCATGACGATGATCGCCACCTGGCGGATGGGAGCCTGCAGGAGCTGCAGGTAGAACACCATCTCGGTCAGCTGGCCGCCGGTCATGGTGCCGGCCGCAACCCGGTGGCCCCCGTACCAGAGCAGCAGGGCCATCGAGCCGTAGTAACTGAGGGTCATGGTGGTGACCGCGCGCATGCGCAGCACGATGCGTTTGTAGGAATAGACCAGGGCCTCGCCGGCGGACCGGTCGAACTTGCTCATCTCATAGGCGCGGGCGGCGAAGGCGCGGACCACGCGCACCCCCTGCAGGTTCTCCTCCATGGTCAGGGTGAGCTGGCTCATCAGCTGTTGGACGTGCATCCAGGTGACGCGGAGAAGGAAGCCCATCCGCCCCAGCGCCACCACGGCGATGGGCACGAACATCAGCCCCAGCGCGGCCATCTTCGGATCGTCCAGGATCATCAGCGTGCTGGCGCCGGCCAGCAGCAGCACCAGGGTCAGGCACTGCATCATCCCGTTCTGGATGAACATCCGCGCGCCTTCGAGGTCGAGCATGCCCCGGGTGATCAGGTCGCCGGAGTGGATCTTGTCGTGGAAGCCGAAGGGCAGGCGCTGCAGTTGCTGAAAGTAGGCCATGCGCCAGCGGTAGGCGACGATCTGACTGACCTTTTCACCCAGGAACCCGGCCCAGCCGGTGAGCACGCCGCGCAGGGCGTTGGCGACGATGACCAGGGCGGCGGTGACGATCAGGGCGGTCCGCGAGGATCCCTCCAGCGCCGCGACCCGGGCCGGCGACCAGTGCGCCTGATGGGCGTGCTGGGCCGAGACCAGCAGGCCATGCACCTGATCCACCGCATGGCCGAACAGCCGGGGCGTCACCAGGCCGGCGCAGGCGGCGCCGAGGGAACAGATGATCGCCAGCGCGACCTCCCAGGGGTCGGCCTTCAGCGTCATCACCACGATCCGCCGCAGCACCCTGGGCATGGCGCTGACGTCGACGGTCGGGCGATCGGCGGACGGCGGCGCTGCGCCATCGGACGGGGAAGAAAGGGTCACGACAATGAATCGATTTTTGGAATGGCGCCATCATCGCTGGTGGCGGGGGCGAGCGCCAGGGTTGTTCGGTCACATCGGCGTGGAAAGCGCCGGGGACGGAGGAACAACCCATCCATGGCCATGTCCGTCGGCTTTTTCTTTTCCGTTCGTCCCCGCGAAGGCGGAGACCCAGACGACTAGCACCGGCCCGTGCCCGGTTCCCTGGGTACTCGCCTGCGCGGGGCGCGAGCGCCTTAAAGGGTCAATGGCGCGTCGTCTTATGAAATGAGACCGGCGCCCTCACCCCGGCACGAACTTCAGCGCCACGCCGTTGTTGCAGAACCGCAGGCCCGTCGGGGCCGGGCCGTCCTCGAAAACGTGGCCCTGGTGACCCAGGCAGCGGGCGCAGCGGTAGTTGGTGCGTGGCACGCCGATCAAAAAGTCCGTGTGCTTGCCGACGTTGTCGTCGATTACCCGGAAGAAGCTCGGCCAGCCGGTGCCGGAATCGAACTTCCAGCCGGACTGAAACATCGGCAGGTCGCAGCCGAGGCAGATGAACATCCCCCGCCGGTGCTCGTTGTTAAGGGGGCTGGTGAACGGCTGCTCCGTGCCCTCTTCGCGCAGGACGTGGAAGGAGGTGGGGGAGAGCCGGCGTCGCCAGTCGTCCGGGGTCAGCTTGCGGAACGGCGAACCGGCAAAAGCCGCCTCACCGCCCGCAGCGAGCGCCCGGCCAGCAGTGGCGGCGAGGCCGAAAGCGGAGGCGCCGAGGAGAACGGCGCGGCGAGCGGGGCGATGCAGGGCGTGGGTCATGACCCACATACGAACCGAACGGGGCGTTGGTTACAAGCCGTGCTTCAACCGTTCGCGATCGCCGCCCGCGACCAGGCGTAGAGGACGTCGGGTTCGCGCTCCTCGTTGCCCGAGCCGTCCGTCAGCCGCTGAATGGTGAAGCCGTGGGCCTCGTAGAACGCCCGGGCCGAGGCGTTGCGCTGAAACGCCCAGAGCTGAAGCGCGCTCACATCCGCCCGCGCCTGCTCCAGCAGGGCGTGGCCGACCCCTAGCCGGTGGTGATCGGGGTGGACATAAAGATGATCGAGCCACCCGGGGCTGACGGCGGTGTAGCCGACGATGGCGCCGTCGGCGCCTTCGGCCACCCACATCTCGCCCCGGTCGAACAGGACATCGCGGAAGAAGGCGAGGTCCTCGGCCGGGGTGTGGAGATCCGGGAGATACGGCAGCGAGGTCTTCATCGTCAGACGGTGCAGCACCGCGACCGCCGCCATGTCGTCCCGGGCGGCGCGGCGCAGGCGCATCAGCCAGCGAGCCCCGCCGCCTCGTCCAGGCCCAGCATCAGGTTCAGGCTCTGCACCGCCGCGCCGGACGCGCCCTTGCCGAGGTTGTCCAGCAGGGCCACCAGCCGCGCCTGACCGTTGGCCGCATTGCCGAAGACGAAGAGCTTCATCCGGTTGGCGCCGTTCAAGCCCTCCGGATCGAGGGTCTTGACCGCGGCAGCCTCCGCCGGGTCGGCGACGGTGACGAACCGCTCCCCCGCATAGGCGGCGGCCAGGGACGCGTGCAGCTGGTCCGGCGTCGGCTCGCCGGGCATGGCCCAGAGCTGCAGCGGAACCTCGACGATCATGCCTTGCGCGTAGCGGCCCACCGCCGGGGTGAACAGGGGCCGGTGGATCAGGCCGGCGTGGGCCTGGATCTCCGGCACGTGCTTGTGCTGGAGGGTGGTGGCGTAGATGCGGTAGGCAACCTTGGTGAAGGTCGGCCCCGCCGCATCCTCGAACTCGGCGATCATCGGCTTGCCGCCGCCGGTGTATCCAGAGACGGCGTTGATCGTCACCGGCCAGTCGGCGGGGACCAGGCTGTCGCGGATCAGGGGCGCCAGCAGGGCGATGGCGCCGGTGGAATAGCAGCCCGGATTGCTGACCCGGCTTGCGGCGGCCACGGCGGCGCGCTGGCCGGGGGCCATTTCCGGAAAGCCGAAGGTCCAGCCCGGTGCGGTCCGGTGCGCGGTGGAAGCGTCGATCACCTTCACCGTCGGGCTCTCAATCAGGTTCACCGCCTCGCGGGCGGCGTCATCGGGCAGGCAGAGAATCACCACATCGGCGGCGTTGAGCAGCTCGGCCCGCGCCCGGGCGTCCTTGCGGCGGTCAGCGTCGATGCTCAGCAGCTGCAGATCGCGACGGGCTTCCAGCCGCGTGCGAATCTGCAGCCCGGTGGTGCCGGCCTCGCCGTCGATGAAAACCTTGCTGGTCATGGCGGTGATCCCTTCACCCCGATCGGACAAACAAAAAGGGCGCTCCGGTTTCCCGAAGCGCCCCTTGAAGACGACGTCTGTGAGACGCGTCTAGCGCTTCGAGAACTGGAAGCTACGGCGGGCCTTGGCCTTGCCATACTTCTTACGCTCGACGACGCGGCTGTCGCGGGTCAGGAAGCCGTGCGGCTTCAGCACCGAGCGCAGGCCGGGCTCGTAATAGGTGAGCGCCTTGGACAGGCCGTGGCGCACCGCGCCGGCCTGGCCGGACAGGCCCGAGCCCTGGACGGTGACGTCCACGTCGAACTGGCCGAGGCGGTCGGCGACTTCCAGCGGCTGGGCGATCATCATGCGCAGCACAGGACGGGCGAAATAGATCTCCTGATCGCGGCCGTTGACGGTGATCTTGCCCTTGCCGGGCTTGATCCACACGCGGGCGATGGCGTTCTTCCGCTTGCCGGTCGCATAGGCGCGGCCCTGGGCGTCGAGCACCTGAACCCGCTCGGCGGTTTCGGTTTCGGGATTGGAGGACAGGCTCCGCAGAGCCTCGAGACCTTCGGCCATGGGTTATTGGCTCCGGACGTTCTTGGCGTTCTTGCCGGCGAAGTCGATGACTTCGGGGGCCTGCGCCTCATGGGGATGGTCGGGGGTGGCGTAGATGCGCAGGTGGGTCATTTGCGCGCGGGCCAAGGGGCTTTCCTTGGGCAGCATGCGCTCAACGGCCTTTTCCAGAACCCGTTCGGGGAAACGCCCGGTGAGGATCTGGCCGGCGATGCGTTGCTTGACACCGCCCGGATAGCCGGTGTGGCGATAGTAGATCTTCTTTTCCGCCTTGCGGCCGGTGAACTTCACCTGGTCGCAGTTGACGATGACGACATAGTCGCCGCAGTCGACGTTGGGGGTGTAGTCCGGGCGGTGCTTGCCGCGAAGGCGCATCGCGATGAAGGTCGCCAGACGGCCGACAACGGCGTCCTTGGCGTCGATCACGATCCACTTCTTCTCGACGTCCGCGGCCTTGATATAGGACGTGGTCTTCGTCGTCATCGGTTCAGGGTCCAAATAGGGCTTGGGGGCTGAGACGAGCCCTTAAGCGTGAGGGGGCGGCGATACAGGCTGCGGCCGGACCTGTCAACACGTCCGTGCGCGAAATGGCCTCGCAACCACTTATGTCGCAAGGGTTTTTTGAGTGCGGTATCCCAATACCTATTGCCGCCGAGCCTGCCAGGCCAGGGTGGTGGCCGCGGCCAGGACGATCGCCGCCCCCGCCTGGTGCGCGGCGCTCAGCCCCAGGGGGGCGTGGGCCATCAAGGTGGCGACGCCCAGGACCGCCTGCACAGTCACCAGTCCGGCGAGGACCGCGAACAGCCAGCGGGTGCGGGCGCCCAGACGCCGCGACCGCGCCGCCGTCAGCCCGGCGGCCACCGCCCCGGCAAACAGCAGGTAGGCGACCAGCCGGTGGTTGAACTGCACCGCCGCCTGGCTGTGCAGCAGGCTCCTCAGCCCCGCCGACCAATAGGCCTGGGGAAGGAACCGCCCGTTCATCAGCGGCCAGTCGTTGTAGACCAGCCCCGCCTGGTTGCCGGCGACCAGGGCGCCAAGCAGGCATTGCAGATAGACCAGGACGAGAAGGACGACGGCGATCGGCCGCCAGCGCGACGGCAGGGACGCCCGCCCCTCCCCGGCCATCGCCTCCCAGGCGGTCCAGATCAGGGCCATGAAGAGGATCAGCGCCAGGCCCAGGTGGGTGGCCAGCCGCTCCGGCGCCACGGTGACCCGCGCCTCCAGCCCGCTCTTGACCATCCACCAGCCCACAAGCCCCTGCAGGCCGCCCAGGGCGAACAGAAGGGCGCAGCGCCAGACCAGACGGCGGGGCAGCTTGCGCAGGGCGAGGAAGACCAGGAACGGAGCAGCGAACACCAGACCCAGGAGCCGGCCCAGCAGGCGGTGCCCCCATTCCCACCAGAAGATCGACTTGAACGCCGCCAGGCTCATGCCCTGGTTCACATAGCGATACTGGGGGATGCGCTGGTAATTGTGGAACTCCGCCATCCAGGCCGCTTCGTTGAGGGGCGGAAGAACGCCGCTGATCGGCTTCCACTCGGTGATCGACAGCCCCGAGCCCGTCAACCGCGTGGCGCCCCCGACGACAACCATCGCCAGAACCAGCAGCGCCACGGTGAAAAGCCAGATCGCCACGAGGCGAGCGTCGTCCGATCGAGACAAGGAGGTCATATTGGGACGGAACCCTGGGGCTGAGGCCTTAATGTGGCGTCCGGTTAGACCGCCGGGCGACGGGCGTCCACCCCGCCGGAGCTGAGGTGACGCCGGCGTCACCGTATGGCAAACTCCCGAGCGGCCTTAGGGCGGCGGGGACGGGAGCGCGAGGCGTGCGTGGAGTTGGATTGTTCGGCGCCCTGCTGATCAGCCTCCTGTCGGGGCTGCTCGCCGGTCTGGTGCTCGGACGGCGCCGGAGCGGCCTGACCTATATGGTCGCCGGTCTGGCCGGATCGGCGCTGGGGGGCTATCTGCTGCATCGGCTGAACCTGGAAGTCGCCTCCGGCGTCCTGGAAAGCTTCATCGCCTCGATCCTCGGGGCGTTGATCCTGCTGGGCGTGCTGGGGCTGGTGCGCCGGGCGCGCTGAGCCGATCCACGGGGTGCATCGATGTCCGCGCGAGTCAGGAAGGCGATCGGCGGGGTGGGCATCCTGGCCTTTCTCGGCGTCTATATCTGGCTGGCGGCCACCCTCGGCGGCATGGTTCCGGACCTGTGGTTCGTGCGCCTGGCCTTCTATGCGGTGGCCGGCGTCGCCTGGGGCGTGCCGCTGATCCCCCTCATCATCTGGATGAACCGCGGCCGCTGAGCCCAGGCCGGCTTGGCCGCTGCATCCAAGAGGCCGCTCGCGCATTATGCCCGCTGGCGAGACCGATCGCCGGCCGCCTTTACGCATGGAGCGTCCCATGGCCCCGCGCGCCGTCAGCCTTGAGTTGGAGTCCGCCGACGGCGACGACGACGGCTGGGAAGCCTTCGAAGAAGCCCGCTGCCAGCGCCGCACGCGCCGGCGCCGGTTTAGATCCGCGCCCGCCTGCGAGATCGACGCGGCCCCTTTGGATCGCGACGGGACCCGCCAGCCGTTGTTCGGAGGCTACGGCTTCCACGGGGTGGGCGCGGCGTTGCTCCTCGTCGGCCTGCTGATTTTGGCGAACGCCTATTTCGGCGGTCGCCTGGATGGGCCGGCGGGCGACAATGCGTATCGGCCGGCGCCGATCCTGGAACGCGGCCATGACCACGACCGCTTCGGCGACCACCGCGAATGGGACTATGGCTACGCCGACTACGTCCGCCGCTATGACGGCGGCGACGCCTTGTCCGACCCGGGCGGTGATCGGGGCCCGTGGATCAGCAATTCCATGGGATGGACGACCGGCGGGGTTCTGCTGGTGTTCGGCGTCGTCGTCCTCGGCGTGGCCCTCGGCCGTTCGGCCTTCGGCGGCCTGTCGGACGACTAGGCCGCCTAGCGAGCCCTGGTCGTAAAGGGGTTTCCTCTGGTCGGAGCGACAGGAT
>PLSW01000071.1 GCA_003165275.1 Caulobacteraceae bacterium | reverse complement strand
ATGCGAGTGTCAACTGGACGGCGGGAGGAACAGTTGTTCTTACAAAGCACAAAGGGTAAACAGAAGTGGATTTAAGGCGAAAATGATAAGAAAATTCGTCCGTGAACATCTGTGGCCGACACAAGAATCAAGATGCGGCCGGGTCGAATTTGGATTTTCCATCGCGGTCCTGTTCTTTATTTGGGCGGCGGCGATTTCCATTGCGACAAATATGCTACATGATCGCGTTTCCCAATTCTTGGAGCTGGGGAGCGTAATTTCGGCGGTCATTTGGGTGTTTGGTGTTTTGGTCGTCAGGAGGCTAACGGATATGGGAAAGCCCCGTATCAATGGCCTTCGCCTAATCATACCGTTCTATGGAATCGTTTTTCTCGGGCAGCTCTTTTACGAAGTGTCGGATGATCGCTCCGCCGAGCGGCTTTGAATTAGAACCAGGGACACGTACAGTGTTGGCCCTTGTGCAGGGGGCAAGACGAGCTGGCCCAGATGGGCCGTGGGTGGGGCAGTTCAGCATCTTCGGCCCCCCAAAAATAGAACCACACATTACGCACGGAATGCGTGTATCCGGGGCAAATTCCAGGGCAGGGGGTCGGAAACGGCGTCGAACACCGAACCTGGGTTCGGTCAACCGACTCAAATGACTCAATATTCCAAAATGCCAATTCGCATGCTGCAACTGCGTGCCCTGGAATTTGCCCCGGCTACGGGATGCGCCAGATGAGCCGTTGATAAATCGCCGGAAACAAACCGTGGCGCGAGCTGTGTAATTGCAGTGCGCGCGGCCGTGATCGCAATTATCCCAGTACTGACAATAACTTAAGCCGCAGTGCAATGCGCAGCACTGCCAAACCCGCGCGCCGGCGCGTCGCCCTGCCAAGGCCGCCGGCCCTGGCGATCCCAGGAGCCCGCCCGGCGCAGCAAGCGGCCGCAGTAGTTCTGGAGGCGGCGGGCGGCCTGGTGGCCGTCCCTGGCGTGTAGCTCGGCGATCCTGGAGGCCCGGCAGGCAGCGTCCGGGATCTGCGGCCTACCGCCTAGCTACGAAATCCACGCGAAACACCCCCTTCCCCCCGCCCATGTCCACCCCGTGATACGGCACGCACGCCGTCACTGCAGCCAGCGCCCGGGCCTCTGACAACAGCCGCCGCTCGTCGGGAGCCGCGGCCTGGGGCCGCAGGATCCTCGGCGGCACGGCGATCAGCCCCCGCCCGTTCAGCTTAATCTCCAGCGTCACCGGCACGGCCGAGACCCCCGGCATGCGGCTCCAGCAGGGGGCGATCTGGCCCCAGAGGGCGCCGGAGGAGGAGGAGGCGCCCGGCCCGTCGGCGTCCTTGGCGGCGGCGGGGCGGCCCTGCTTGTCCGGCGCCGGGGTCTTGCCCCCCGTGGCGCTGGCGCCTGCACCGCCGCGATCGGTTTCGCCCTGGCCGGCGCGCTTGGCGGCAGCGTCCTTGGGTGCGTGCTCCCGATCAATGGCGTCAAAGAGCTTGTCGAGGCTGGTCCTGGGCTGAGGCCTTGGGGTGTCGATGGCGATCGGGGCCTGTTGCTGGCGGATCTTCTGGAAGAGGGCGACAAGCTCGGCAGTCGTGTGGGCCTGCTTCGGCGCGCCGCCGCCCTTCGGCCCGGACAGTGACACATAGACGGCGCCGACCTCGCCGTCCGGGGTCCCCGCGCCGCCGGAGACGACTGCACCGCCGAGCGATGCGGTGACGAACAGGAAGATCGCCGCGTGGATCAGCAGTGAGGCCGCTGTGGCGGCCGTGCGCTCACGCCGGCGCCGGCCAGGGCCAGGCTTGCCGAGGGCGCGATCAACCGCCAGCTGAAGCGCCACTGACACCATGCGCGAAAACGCCGCCCCTCCATTCCCTGAGTTGAAAGCTAGGCCATATCTGATACCTCCTAAAGGCGAAACGCCGGGGTGGCGCGATCGGGGGTGCAAGAGTGTTCGAGCGAGCGCCAGGGACGCGAGCAAGGGCGGCCTGGGCGAGCGCACGAGCGGTCGTTCGGCGGCGGCCTCGGCACATTCGAGCCGCCGATACCGACGGTTTCGCAGCGGTTGACGCCCTGGTCGCCCTGACCATTCTTTCCACCACTCTGATCCTCTCGCTCGGAGCCGTGGAGACCGCGCGACGGGCCGCCGTGTCGGCGGCTGAGACGCGACGGGCCAGCGAGCTGCTGGCGTACCTGATTGACGCCGCGCCCGGACGCGTCGGCTCCGCCAGCGGGCGGACGAGCGGGTTCGACTGGCGCACGCAGGTCCGGGCCGCCGTCGGCCCACACGCGCCCACACTGCAGATCTGCGATCGGTCGGCCGCGTTGGTCAGCCTGCAGTCCGGCCGCCACTACGCCCTGACCTCGGCGCGTCTTTGCCCGGTGGCGGCGACGTCATGAGCCAGGATGGCTACACCCTGGCCGAGACCCTGGCGGCGCTGATGATCATCGGCCTGGCCATCGGCGGCCTAACCGAGGGGATGCGCACCCTGGGCCTGATCCAGGCTTCAGCCGGCCACGCCATGGCCGACGGCCGGGCACTGCGTGGCGCCCACGAGGCGCTGGGCCGGCTGCTCGATGGGCAGGGGCCGTTCACGACGGGTGACCCTCGCGGATTCAGCGGCGCGGCGCAGCGCTTCAGCTTCGACTGCGCCGCGAGCCAGTCCTGCGCCGCCGCCCTCAGTCCCACGCCGACGGGCGAAATGCTCAGCGTGACCGGGCCGTCGGGCGCGGCGGACTCAGTGATCCTGCGCGGCGTGTCTTCCGCCCGCTTCAGCTTCGAAGGCTCTGCATCCGTCGGCCCGGTCTGGCCGCCGGCGACACCCGACGGGACGGTACAGTCGCAGACCCTGCGCGCGGTCACCGTCATCGGCGCCGGCCCCGCCGGCGAGGCGCCGATTACCCGCGCACGAATCTGGGCCGAACAGCCTTCGACTTGCGCCTTCGACATCATCGGCCAGATCTGCCGCACGGCGGTCGCGCCTTCGACGGTCGCCCCATGACCCTCGCCCCCGACCTGCATCTGGTGGACGAGGGCGATCCGGCCCCGCCGCCCCGGGCGCCCACCGTGTTTGTCCGCACCCTCTCGGCCCCGCCCGGCGCGCCCTGGGACCAGGCGCGCGTCGCCGCGCTGGAAGCCCGGGTCGGCGCGCCGCTGCCGCTGGGCGAGGTTATGTACCGGGTCCAGCGGCTGGACCCCTGGAGCCTTGGCCGTCCAGCGCGTTTCGCGGCGGCCTATGTTCGCGCCCAGGAGGTCGGGGACGATTTCGAGACAACGGTCGATGCGGGTGGCCGCTCGGTGCGTATCCGGTTCCTCTCCATGGAGCTGCGCGCGCGCCAGGTCCGCAAGGTGGCCGCGATCGCCGCCGTCGCCGGCGTTACCGCCCTCCTGACCCTCGCCGCGATAACCTCGGCCCTGGGCGTGCGCGGCCAGACGGCGACGCGCCTCGCCGATACCGAACTGACGGCGGCCACGCGGATGCGCCACGCGAGCCGGATAGCCGCCGATCACGACCAGGCCCGCCTGCTGGACGCCGCCGGCGTGCGCCACCTTGGTGTAAGAGACCTGCTCGCCGACATGGCCTGGGCCGGGGCGGCCAAGGCGCCGGCCGCCCACATCGACGCCCTGCACTGGGAGCGGGGTTATATGGCCGTGGAGGTTCGCGGCGATACGCCGCCCTTCGCCAATCCCGACCGGGCGGTGCTGAAGGCCGACAAGCCCTCGCGTCCTGGCGTCTGGCTTTGGGGCGTCGAGCCGGCGGCCGCGGCCAGGCCAGCTGACCCCGCGCCGGCGCCAGTCCCAAGCGGAGACCGACCCTGATGGCGCGCAGGACCGTTGATGTGAATACCGCGCTCATGGCCGTGACCATCGCGGCCTTTGTCGCCGTGGTCTTCTACCTCGTCCTGTCCCTTGTCGCCCGCCCGCACGGCCTGACGCCGCGCCTCAGCCAGGTGAGCGGCGAGGTCGGCCAAGTCGAGACCACACTGGCCGGCGCCCGCGGAACCAGTCCTTACGCGCCGAACGCAGTCTGCCATGATGCCGGACCTGCGGCGGAGGCGGCGCTGAAGCAGCGGCTACAAAGCGCGGCCAGTGCTGCTCAGGTCAGCCTAGCGAGCCTCGCCTCCGGCGTCGGCGCGGGCGACGAGGCTCGGGGCGGCCTCGTGCCGGTCACCTTCCAGGTCGAGGCCAGCGGCCACTACGAGGCCGTGGTCGCCCTGCTTGGCGCCCTCGCCAAGGCCGAGCCGGAGGTGTTCGTCGACACCGCCGATCTGAAATCCCAGACCGCATCGGTCGCCCTCAAGCTGTCAGGACGGGTGTTTTGTTCGACCGCCGCTCGCCTCTGATCCTGGGCGCAGTCCCGCTGGGGTTGGCGCTCGCCGCGATCGTCTGGCTGCTGCTTGGCGCCCACGCCTCGGCCTTGACCAAGCTCGACGACCTGAATGCCCGCCTAGCGGTCACCAGATCTGTGGGCGGCCTACACGTGGTTGTCGCCGGCGCGGACCCCGCGCAACCGGCGCTCGCCACGCCGCTCTTCGCCCTGAGCACGGCGCCGGGCGCCGCCGACGTGGCGGTACGGCTTGATGGCCTCGCCATCACGCCAGGCCACCGCGCCGCGCTGATCTCCATCGGCGGAAAACCCGCTGATTGGCTTGAGGTCGGCGCGACACGCGACGGGGTGACGCTGATGGAGGCGCATCCCACCAAGGTCACCCTGGATACGGCGGCTGGCTTCAAGGATGTTGATCTGTGGCAAGCATCGCCGGCCGCCGCCAGCAGCCCGATCGGTGCGCCCGGTTCGCCGACCGAATCGGCAAAGGCGCGATAGCACCGCATGGACCGGCGCGGCGACAGCGTACATAGTGAAGGTTGAGTTGGGGGACGGGTGTTCAAACGATCAAAACGAGTGATCGCGCGGGGGATCGTACGCGATCTGATCGCGCTCCTGGCGCTAGCGGCAGTGACGCCTGTGCCCGTGACACTTGTGTCCATGACACTGGCCGCGCCGGCCTCTGCCGCCCCGCGCTCGTCGCTCGACCGCGCAGAGAGCTACACCTTCGCCTTCCATGACGCCGACATCAGCCAGGTCTCCGCCGAGATCCTGGGCAAGGCGCTCAGCCTGACCTACAGCGTCGATCCGGCGGTCACCGGCAAGATGACCTTTCAGATCGACCGGCGGCTGACCGGCGCGCAGCTTCTGGAGGCATTTGAAGCGGCGCTGGAGACCAACGGCGTCGCTCTGGTCCGTGACGGCGACAGCCTGGTGGTCAAGCCGCGCTCCAAGGCCCGCGAATCCTCGCCCATGCAGGCGATCGGCGAGACACCGCATGGCGCCGGCTACGAGACCATGGCCGTGCCGCTCTCCTATGCGACGCCCTCTGAGGTCGCCAAGGCGCTGCAGTCGATCGGTCCGGCGGACATGGTGGTGTTTGTCGATGACAAGCAAGGGCTGCTGATCCTCGGCGGCACCGCCTCGGAGCTGCGCGCGGCGGTGGCCCTGGTGCGCACGTTCGATCACAGCGGCTTGGAGGATTCCAAGATCCGCTTCTTCGAGCTGCAGCAGGCCTCCTCGCAGACCGTCGCCACCGACCTTGAGCGCATATTGCAAGGATCAGGCATCGCCGGCGTCACGGTAGTGCCGCTTAAGCGCCTCAACGGCCTCTTCGTCTTTGCCCGCAGCAGCCAGACCCTGGACTCCGTCGGCAAGTGGATCGAAAAGCTCGACACCGCCTCCAAGGAGCGGTCGGTCTCCCTCTACGTCTATCACCCGCGCAATCTGTCGGCCGAGGGGCTGGCGGCGACGCTGAACGGGGTGCTGGCGAGCGAGACCAGCGTCAGCCAGACCGCAGTCACCGGCAAGGGTCCGGGTGGGGCGGGTCTTGGCGGGGGCGCGGCGCCGGCAGCGGTGGCGGCTCCTTCCGTCACCAGCCAGACCTCGACCATCCTTTCCACCGAGGACGACCCGGTGCGGGTGAGCGTCGATAAACAATCCAACGCCCTGCTGTTCTCCGCTTCGCCTGGCCGCTGGGTGCAGATCCAGAAGATCCTCGACGAGATCGACCACACGCCTGACCAGGTGATGATCGAAGCCTCGATCCTGGAAGTGACCCTCAGCAACCAGAACAACCTCGGCGTCGACTGGTCGGTGCTGACCGACGGGGGCCGGCTGGGGATCGGTTCGATCAACAACGCCGCCGGGGTCGTCGCGCCGACCTATCCGGGCTTTGCGGTGACCTTCCTCGACAAGAATATCAGCGCCGCGATCAAGGCGTTGCGCAGTCAGACGGCGGTGGAGGTGGTTTCAGCGCCGAAGATCCTCGCCCTCGACAATCATGTGGCCAAGCTGGAGGTGGGCGACCAAGTGCCGGTCGCCACCCAGACCGGCCAGAGCACGTCCAGCGCCGGGGCGCCGATCCTCAACACCATCGACTATCGCAGCACCGGCATCATCCTGAATGTCACGCCGCGGATCGGGGCCGACGACCGCATTCTCCTCGAAATCGATCAGGAGGTCAGCTCCGTCGCCGACACCACGACCTCGGGGATCGACTCGCCGACCATCCAGCAGCGCAAACTGTCTACGACGCTGATCCTTCAGAACGGCGGCCTGGTGGCCTTGGGTGGGTTGATCAGCACCGATAAGAGCAAGTCCGACACCGGCATTCCGTTTCTGATGAACATTCCCTTCCTGGGCAGCGCCTTCAAGAGCCACACCCAATCCAACACCCGCACAGAGCTGATTGTCCTGATCAGCGCCAAGATCATCCGCGACTCGGCAAGCTCGCAACGGGTGATGGACGATCTGCTGGCCGATATGAGCGAGATTAAGAGCCGTGGCCTGGTCAAACGCTAACCAGAATGGCGATGAGGGCTTTGCGACGCCTGCCGCGGTGACGGTGAGCATGGCCCTGGCGCTTGTCGCAACGGCGGTGACCGGCAGCGCCATCGCCGAGCTGAAGCTGGCGCGATCGGACTATGAACGCGGCCAGGTCGAGAGCCGCCTCGACGGCGCGCAAGCCGCCGCGGTGCTGACGGTGATCAGCGGCGGCCCCTCGACGCGCATGCGTTGGACGGTCCCCTCTGGCGACGAAGTCATAGACATCTTGGCGGAACCTGAAGCGCCGAAGCTACGCCTCGCGTCCGCCGCGGACCTCGACGGGGCAACGCTGGCCGAACTGGCCGTGACTGACGCGGGCGAACTCAAGGCGCGCCTCAAGCAACTCGCGGCGTCCCTGGCCGCCGACCAGGACCTAGTCTCCGCCGACGCCTCGCCGATCTGGCGGGCCTGCGCCCGCTCGCTGATCGCCGTCCACGGGAACTCGGCCAAGCCGCCGGTTCTGAAGGCGAGGGCGCCGATCCAGGGCCAGCTGACCTGGCGCATCGGCGAGGTCTGGCGGGTGCGGGTCACCGGTGGCGCGCAAGGCGCCGGCGCCCGCCCAACCGACCGATGGACGGATGATCGCATCGTTCGCTTCACGGGGGACGCCGAACATCCCGCGGCCATCGTAGACCGGCGTTTTAGCCGGGCCGCAAAGGGGGCCGATCCATGCGACGCAATCTTCGCCGGTTGAGGCGCGCGAGAAACGAGGACGGCTACACCCTAACCGAGATGCTGGTGGTGATCGGGATCATCTGCCTGATCGCGGCGGTGTTGACCCCGGGCCTGCTCGGCCAGATGGGCCGCGCGCGCGCCAAGGCCGCTCAGCTGCAACTGGACACCACGGCCGCCGACGTCGAGCAGTTCTATTCGGATGTGAAGCGCTATCCGACTCAGGAGGAGGGGCTGCAAGCGCTGATCCGCGAGCCAGCCAACGCCGACGGCTGGCAGGGCCCCTACCTGCGCGATACGCGCTCGCTGCTGGATCCCTGGAACGATCCGATCATCTACAAGCTCGGCCCCGATGGCCGCAGCTTCGTGGTCATCAGCCTGGGCGCCGATGGCAAGGCCGGCGGGTCGGGGGTCAATCGCGATCTGCAATCGCCGGCAGCTGAGGCGTCATCGGCGCCGCCCGCGGCGCCCGCGCCCGTGGCGCCGTAGATGCCGCCGCTGCTCGTCCTTCCGGCTACGCTCGTTGGCCTTTGCCTGGGCAGCTTCGTCACCACGGCGGCTCTGCGTTCGGCGCATGGCGAACAGGCCTTGGCCGGGCGCTCGCACTGCGACGGCTGTGGCGTAAGCTTGGGGTTCGCCCGCACGACGCCGGTTCTCGCCTATGTGGCGCTCCGGGGCGTATGCGCCGACTGCGGCGCGCGGATCGATCCGCTGCATCTGGCGGGCGAAGTCGCCGGGGGCCTGATTGTCGGTCTGGCCTTCTATATCGCGCCCTGTACCCGCGTCGCGCCGCTGGCGGCCCTCGGCCTGCTGCTCCTGGCCAGCGCGGTCTATGACGCCAAGACCCGCAAGCTGCCGGACCTGCTCACCTTCGCGGTCGCCGCCCTCGGTGCGGTCCTCGATGCGGAGCAGTCGATGGCGACGCTCTGGCTCGGCCTGGTCGCCGCCGCGATCGCATTGGTATTGCTGGAAGGTCTTCGCCGCGCCTTCCTGTGGGCTCGCCGCAAGCCAGGGCTTGGCTTCGGCGACGTCAAACTCGTCGCGGCGCTCGCCGTGTGGCTGGGTCTGGCCACGCCCTGGGCGGTCGTGCTGGCGTCCGTTCTGGCGCTGGGTCTGGCGCTGAGGCGACCCTCCACTGACGGGCGCCTCGCCTTCGGTCCGTGGCTAGCCATTGGGGCCTTCAGTGCCGGCATGATCAGGGAGGCGCACCTGTGGCCGGCCCTGTCATAGATCGCGGCCTTGGGCCGGCGCAGCCGACCCGCGCCGACGTGCTGAACCACTTGCGGGGCGAGGGCCTGGTGGACGCCTCAGCCATCAATCGCGCTGAGCTGATCTCGTCGCGCACCGGCCAGCCGGTCGAACAGGTGCTCAACCAGCTGGGCGGGCTCTCAGACGACGCCCTCGTGGAGGCCTACGCCGCCGTCACCGGCTGCGAGATTTGGGACCCCATGGCCGAGCCGATCGCGGTCGATCCGGCCAATATTGGCGTCACGGTTGAGTACCTGCGCCGCGCGCGCCTAGCGCCGCTGAGCGATCAGGCCGGCGAGCTGATCTGCGCCGCCTGCGATCCGCTGGATAGCGAGGCCGCCACAGGTTTGGTGTTCGCCACCGGCCGCAAGATCACCCTTCTCGCGGCCCGACCCGCCGACTGGAGCCGGGTCTTCAACCTGGCCTTCGCCGAGGTGGCGCACGAGGCGGCGGCCCCCGACGAACGCCGGCTTGAGCGCGAGATCGACCAGGTGTCGGACGGCTCGGCGGTCGGCCCGGGCGCGCGCCTGGTCGCCGCCGCCTTCGAGGCGGCCATCGCCCAAGGCGCGTCCGACATCCATTTTCGGCCCCGGCGCAACAACCTCAGCATCCGGCTGCGGGTGGATGGCCGGCTGGTGGATTTCCAGACGGCCTCTGCCGACCTCGCGGCCTCGGCCGTCTCGCGCGTCAAGGTGATCGCCAACCTCGACCTCGGCGAGCGCCGCCTGCCGCAGGATGGGCGGACGACCTTTGTGATCGCAGGGCGCCAGGTGGATGTGCGGGTCGCCACCTCGCCGACGGTCTTTGGCGAATCCGCCGTGCTCCGCATCCTCGACCGCACCAGCGTGCCGCTCGACCTCGACACCCTGGGCCTGAGCCCACCGGTCACCCGGGTTCTGCGCCGGGCCGCCAAGGCGCCGCATGGACTGTTCCTGGTCACCGGCCCCACCGGCAGCGGCAAGACCACCACCCTCTACGCCCTGTTGCAGACCTTCGCCGGCTCGGCCAAGAATGTGCTCAGCGTCGAAGACCCGGTTGAATTCCACTTCGATCACGTGGGCCAAACCCAGGTCGCCCCACAGCTGGGCCTCAGCTTCGCCAAGGTGTTGCGCTCGTTCCTACGCCAGGACCCCGACGTCATCCTCGTTGGCGAAATCCGAGACCCTGAGACCGCCGCCGTCGCCGTTCAGGCCGCCATGACCGGCCACTTCGTGCTGGCTTCCGTCCACGCCAACGACGCCCTGGCGGTGTTGCCGCGAATGCAGGACATGGGGGTCGAGCCATATCAACTCGCCGCCGGCTTCCGCGGAGCCGCCGCCCAGCGGTTGGTGCGCATGCTGTGCACGGCCTGCAGGACCAAACGCCCAGCCACCGAGGCCGAGACCGCCTTTGCGCGGGAGGCCGGCGCGCCGCCGCCCAAACACGGCTTCGATCCGATCGGCTGCCCAGCCTGCAAGGGCTCGGGCTTCAAGGGCCGGATCGCGATCGGCGAGGCCTTCATGGCCGGTGAAGACCTGCTGCGGGCTGTCGCCGATCAGGCCCCGCCCTCGCAGATCGCTGAGATCGCTCGCAACGCCGGGCTCACCAGCATGGCCGCCGACGGCGCCGCGAAGGTTGCGCAAGGCCAGACCACCTTTGAAGAGGTGATGGCGGCAGTCTATGGCTGAGGAAGAGCGTCACTTCGACTATGTCGCCATGGACCCGGCCGGTCGCAGGGTGCGCGGCGCTATCCGCGCGCGCAGTGATGACGGCGCGTTCGAGCGGCTGAAGCGCGACGGCTTCTCACCGATCCGAATCCGGCCAGGTAGGGCCCACAAGTCCGCCAAGGCCGGCGGCCAGGCGCTGACCGACCGGGAGACCGCGGAGTTCCTGTCGGACCTGGCCGCCCTCTTGGCGGCGGGCACGGACATGCGGGCGGCGCTCTCGGTGCTGGGCGCGCGGACCGCCAGGCCCAAAGTCCGCTCCGTCTCCCGCGCCCTGACCGCGCAGATCGGCGGCGGCGCGGCCCTGGACGAGGCCTTCGCCGCCCAACTTGGCAAGAACGGCGCCTTCGTGGGCGCGCTGGTGGCGGCCGGCGATCTAGCGGGCGGCCTGCAGCGAGCGGCGGACATGCTGCAGTCGCGGATCCGGCTGCAGGATCAGCTGGTCTCGGTGCTCAGCTATCCGGCCTTCGTCTTCGCCAGCACGATCGTTGCAATGGCGGTGATCCTGCTCTTTGTCGTGCCCTCGCTGGCGCCGCTGGTGGCGGAAGGCGGCGCCAAGCCGCCGATGACCCTAGGCGTGCTGATCGGCGTCAGCATGTTTCTGCGCTCCAACCTCCTGCTCCTGATCGTGTTGGCCGGACTGAGCGCGGCGGGATTGGCAGTCGCCATTAGCCTCGATTGGCTGGCTCGCCCGATCGAAAGGCTGTTGCTAGACGGTCCCGTGCGCCGCACCTGCGCAGGCCTGGTGTTCGGTGGATTCGCCATCGCCCTTGGCGCCATGCTCGCCGCCGGCGCGCCGATGAGCGAGGCGTTGCGCCTGGCCATCCGCTCTGTGCAATCGCGCACGGCAAGGACGAGGTTGGAGCCGGTGGCTGCGGCGGTGCGCCAGGGCCAGTCGCTCTCGACGGCGCTGGAGGCGGTCAAGGCCTTCCCGGACGCCGTCGTGCGACTTGCCTCGGTGGGCGAAGCCAGTGGGGCCCTCGGCCTGATGCTGGCCCGCGCCGGCAAGATCGAGGAAGACGCCGCCATCCGGCGGATTGAGGCCGCCGGGCGGCTCCTGGGGCCGGCGCTGATCGTCTTGCTGGGCGGTGTGATCGGCCTGATGATGGGCGGGCTACTGAGTGGGGTTTCGCAGCTGGGGCAGACGGCGCTGCAATGATCGATGATCCGCGCATGGGGGACTTAACCCCGCTGACGAGGGCGCGCCGATGATGCAGCGTTGGCGACGCTATGGCCTCTATGCCGCCGCAGTCGGCGTCGGCCTGCTGACCATCGCCAGTCTGGCCCCACACAGGCGCCCTGCGCCGATGCCTGCGCCGACGATTGGCGCCCCGACCGTCGAGGCGAGCCTGTCGCCGGTGAGCTTTGCCGCCTTCGATGATCGGGGCCCGACCGGCGGCGGCGCTCGCCGAGCCTTGGCCCTGGCGCGGACCGCCATGGCCTCGCCGGAGGGCCCATCCGATGACGCTGGTAGCCCCAGTCTCCCGGCGGAAACGGTGCGGAGCGAGCCGGAGCGAAAGTTGAGCCGTGCGGCGGTGACCGCTCTGGCCGATCGTTGCGCGCCGACGGCGCCGGCGGCGGTCCTGGCCTCCATCGTCCATGTCGAAAGCGGCGGCTCGCCCTTGCGGATCGGCGTCAACGGCCCAAGGCATCGGACCTACACGCCACCCTCGACCGGCGAGGCTGTGGCCCTCGCCCGGTCGCTCATCCACCGCGGGGCCAGCATCGATCTTGGCCTGGCGCAGATCAACAGCGCCAACTTGACCGCGCTTGGCCTCTCAGTCGAGGACGCCTTCGATCCGTGCCGCAATCTGGCGGCGGCGGCCGTCATGATCAATCGCGGCTACGCCCAGGCCCTGCACGCTGGCGAGCCTGACCGCCCAATCCTTGAGACCGCATACTCCATCTATAATTCTGGGGATGGCGTGCGCGGCATCGTCAATGGTTATGCAGCGAAGGTGGAGGCCGCTGGGTCGGTTCGGCGCTGATTGGGGTTACGCCATAGAACGGGCAGAAAACCGCGCTAAGGAGACGAAATTGGCCCCTGCCAAGAGAGCCATGCCTTGGCGCTCATCGCGTCAGTGCGGTTCCGGCGTTTGGTGTCCCCTGGTTCAATATTACCATGCACCGCTGCGCTTTCCCCGTCCGGGTCGCCTCTCTCCAACAGCCCTCCAGCGCCGGCCGGTTCTCCCGCTCCAGCTTCGCGCCCACCGCGACCTGCGCCCAACCCTGCGGGTTGTCGCTCTGCATCAGCCGCGCGCCAGCATCCCAACGATCGAGGTTCAGCGTCGCGGCGGCCATCTTCTCCGGCACGCTCCAGCCGGCGGGCAGAGCGCGCGCGATCGGCCCTGAGAAACCCACCCACACGATGACGCCGAAGACGGCCCCCGCGCCGGCCATGCCCGCCAACCAATAGTTCTGCACCTGCCGGGTGCGATGGCCGTCGACGATCCCCTTCATATCGTCCGCCGCCATGCGGACCTGCTGAAGGGTGTCCGACAGCTCCCGCTGGGCGAGCCGCCGCACACTCTCGGATGCCTCTCGAACCTGAGCGGTGAAGGTCTCCGGCGTCAGTCGTAGGGCCGGGTGTTCCTCCATGGCCTCAAGGCTTTCAGCGATCTCCGCGAGGGTGGGCGAGTAGTCTGGCGCCGTGGTCGGCAGACCCTCCAGCGCCGCGCGGAGCTGGGCGACCTCGGCTCTGAGCGCGTCGAACGCCGCTGCCGGATCGCCGTCCAGCGTCTCGTGATCCTCGGCCATGATCTCTCGCTATCGCCCAATCCTCATAGAACGCCCGAGGCTCAGCGATCGAACCAACACGTCGCCCATGCTCACGCCTGCAACTTCGCGGACCCTTTCCAGCCCAAGCTCCGGCTTCTTGCCGCGAAGGATGGATTCGACCTGGGCGTCTCGGCCAAGCCCTTCCGCCATCGTCTTCATGCGACCTTCGATGGCCTTGCGGGCATCGGCGGCCTGGTAGCTCGTCCCCAGCTCCAGCCGCCGCGTCTGCAACCCGCACCAGTCATCCACGAACCGCTCGGCGCGGGCGGCGGGGTCCAGGCGCACCGTCCTTTCCGCCGTCATGGCGCGCTGCACGGCCTTCATGCCCTCGGGCGTGACCCCTCGGGCAGCCAGGCCGGGATTGCGCGAGAGGGCAGAGCCCAGGTCCGCCGTCGCCTCGCGGGACACACCGTCCAGGCCCTCTCGGGCCTGCTGCATGGCCGCCCGCTGATGCGGCAGGATCGGCAACCCCTGCTCGCCCATCCGCTCCGCATCCGCCCATGCGGCCGTGTAGCGGGCGACCCCGCGCTGCAGGGCCACGTCCTGTGTCGTTGCCGAGAGTGCGGGCGCCTGCAGCGCCTTGTCCGCCACAGGGGCGCGGCTGAGTTTCAGGCCATCAAACATGCTGCGTTTGGGGGGGCGGGCGGCGTCGGGGCTGAGCCCCTCCGGGGCCGGCCTGCGCTCCACGAGGATTTCCGAGCGCACCAGCCCCCGGCGCTCGGCGAAGGCGTCCCCATAGTCGAGCGTCGTGTCCTTCGCCCGCTCTCGGCCAAGCGTGCGGGTGAGCTGGTCGCGGTCCTTGAAGTCGTCGGCGCCGTAGTGAACCGCCAACGTCTCGCGGTGCCGGCTCATCCCGACATAGGCCGCNNACGGTGACGCCCTGGCTCTTGTGGATGGTGGACGCATAGCCGTGGTCGATCTGGGCGTAATCCTTGAGGTCGAACTGCACCTGGCGGCGATCGGCGCCGTCGAGGCGCACGGCGAGGCTGGCGCCTCCGCCACCGTGTGGCTCGATCCGCTCGACGGTCCCGAGGGAGCCGTTCTTTACGCCCATCGACCGCTCGTTTCGCAGGAACATCACTCGATCGCCGGCGGCGAACGCACGCTCACCACGCTCGGTCTGCACCACTTGGTCGGCGCCCAGCGCGCCGGCGTCGCGCATCCGGCCGCGCGCGAGCTGGTTCAGCTCCGCCACGTCGGCCCGGGTGTGGGCGAGCATGACCTGGCTGGCCTCCGGCCGGGCCTGGCGCACGGCATCCCAGCCGTCCACGAGGGCGCTGCGGGCGGCTTCCCGTGTCTCGTGGCCCCTGACCATGCCGGCGGCCTCGTAGCGGTCCAGGGCGGCGCCGGTGCGGCCCGTGGCCAGCTCCCGCGTCGCCTCACGCTGCCAGTCCTCGCGCTGGCGCCGGATTTCGGTGATCTCGGCCGCGCCATGCCGCTCGGTTAGCGCCCGGAACGCGGCGCCGGCCTCGATCGCCTGGAGCTGTTCGGCGTCCCCGACCAGGACCACCTTGGCGCCGGCGGCGTCGGCCGCCGATAGCACCCGTTCCATCTGACGCGAGCCGATCATGCCGGCCTCGTCGATCACCAGCACGTCGCGCGCGGTCAGCACGTCCCTCCCTTGCGCCCACCCGTGCTCGAGACTGGCGATCGTCCGCGAGCCGATGCCCGAACCCGCCTCGAGGCTTTCCGCCGCGATCCCCGACAAGGCCGCACCGCGGACCTGGTAGCCCGACGCCTCCCACGCCTCACGGGCAACGCCCAGCATCGCGCTCTTGCCGGTGCCGGCGTA
>PLSW01000318.1 GCA_003165275.1 Caulobacteraceae bacterium | reverse complement strand
GGCAAGGGCAACGACCAGGTCCGCTTCGAGCTCGGCTACTACGCCCTGGAGCCGGACATCCACGTCATCGCCCCCTGGCGGGAATGGGACTTCCCCAGCCGCGAATCCATGCTGGCCTACGCCGAGCTGAACCAGATCCCCATCGCCAAGGACAAGCGCGGCGAGGCGCCCTTCTCCGTCGACGCCAATCTTCTGCACTCCTCATCGGAGGGCAAGGTGCTGGAGGACCCCGCCGTCGAGGCGCCCGAGTTCGTCTACCAGCGCACCATCGCCCCGGAGGACGCCCCCGACAGGGCCCACGTCTTCACCATGGACTTCGAGCGCGGCGATCCCGTCGCCATCGACGGCGAGCGGCTGTCGCCGGCCATGCTGCTCACCAAGCTGAACCAGCTGGGCCACGACAACGGCGTCGGCCGGCTGGACCTAGTGGAGAACCGATTCGTGGGCATGAAGTCCCGCGGCGTCTACGAGACCCCCGGCGGCACCATCCTCCTGGCCGCCCACCGGGGCGTCGAGTCGATCACCCTCGACCGCGGCGCCATGCACCTGCGCGACGAGCTCATGCCCCGCTATGCCGAGCTGATCTACAACGGCTTCTGGTTCGCGCCGGAGCGGGAGATGCTGCAGGCCCTGATCGACAAGAGCCAGGAACTGGTCACCGGCCGGGTGCGGGTGAAGCTCTACAAGGGCAATGTGACGGTGATCGGCCGCGAGAGCCCCTACTCCCTCTACGACCAGGATTTGGTCACCTTCGAGGAAGGCAAGGTCGCCTACGACCACCGCGACGCGGCGGGGTTCATCAAGCTCAATGCGCTGCGGCTACGGGTGGCGGCCAAGCGGGATCAGCGGAGCCAGTTTCCGGAGTAGGGCTTGCAGCAGCGGCCGTGCGTCCTTCGACACGGTCGCTTCGCTCCCTACTCAGGATGACGAAGAGGGGTGGGTTGCAAAACTATACGTCATGCTGAGTAGCGCGCCCTTCGCGCGCGTGTCGAAGCACGCAGGCTGCAGCTGCCCCCTACTTATCGGCCGCGTACGGCGTCACCGCGTCCCGCCGCACCAGGTTGTGGGTCGAGCCGGCCACCCCGGCGATGATGAACTGGACGGCCATGGCGCAGAGGATCAGCCCGAGGATCCGCACGACGATGGTCATGCCGATCTTGCCCAGGACCCGGGAGATCAGGCCGGTCATCCAGAAGGCGACCAGGATGCTGGCCGAGATGGCCGCGATCACCGTGACCCCGGCCATCATCCCCGGCAGGCCGAAATCCTTGGCCTCGGCGGCGTAGATCACCACGGTCGATATGGCCCCCGGGCCGATCAGCAGGGGCATGGCGAAGGGCACCACCAGCCGTTCGAAGTGCTGGCGCGCATAGGCTCGCGTGGAAAGAATCTCGCCGGTCTCGTTGTCGTCGGCGAATCGGGCGGTGAAGTCGTCCCTGGCCATGTCGAGGCCGAGCAGGAACAGCAGGATGCCGCCGGCGATTCTGAAGGCCTGCATGGAGACGCCGAAGAACTGCAGGATCGACAGGCCGGTGAAATAGATCGCCGCCAAAAACACGAAGGAAAACAGGGCGATATAGACCGTCAGCTGCCGCCGTCCGGCCGTCGTGGCGCCCACGGTCGCGGCGGCGAACACCGCCACATTACCGATCGGATCGATCAGGGCGAAGAGGGCGACAAAGAAGTTGACGGACAGTTCAGCGAGGCTCATGGCTGGCTCTTAGCCTAATTCATCGAAAACCGCGCCCGCCTGAGCGAAAGTTCGTGCGCGCCCCGGAGCCGCCATGCCCGTCCCCCACGCCGACCTCGAGCCCGACGTGCGCGCCGATCCGCGCCTGATCCTGGCCCTGGACCTGCCCAGCCGGGCCGACGCCGAATCCATGGTCGAGCGGCTGGGGGACGCGGTCAGCTTCTACAAGATCGGCCTGCAGCTGTTGGCCGGCGGCGGCATGGAGATGGCCAAGGACCTCAAGCGCCGCGGCCGCCAGGTGTTCCTGGACTGGAAGCTGCACGACATCGGCGCGACGGTGGAGAAGGCGACGGCGGCCATTGTCGCCTCCGGCGCCTGCGACCTTTTGACCGTGCACGCCGAGCCCCAGGTGATGGCCGCCGCCGTGCGCGGGCGGGCTGGCGCGGTGGGGGCGAAGATCATCGGGGTCACCGTGCTGACCAGCCTCACCGAGGCGGACGTGAAGGAACTGGGCTATGGCCTGGGGATCGAGGCCCTGATCGAGCGCCGGATCCGCCAGGCCATCGACGCCGGCATCGACGGGGTGGTGTGCAGCCCGCACGAGGCGGCGATCGCCCGGCGCATCGGCGGGCCGAAGTTCCTGGTGGTGACCCCCGGGGTCCGCCCCGACTGGGCCCGGGCCGACGACCAGGCCCGCGCAGCCACCCCGGCGGAGACCCTGGCCGCCGGGGCCAGCCATTTCGTCATCGGCCGGCCGGTGACCGCGGCGAACGATCCCCGCGCCGCGGCCGGCCGGGTGTCGGCGGAGATCGCCGGCCTGTAAGCCACGACGCGCGCCGGTCAGCCGATCCGCTGCATGAGCCAGGCGTCGCCTTCGACCACGCCGCCGCCCTCCCGGCGCAGCGGCCCGCGCACCTGGCCGGCGACCTCGAACCGGCCCCGCGCCAGCCGGCGCAGATAGGTCGGACCGTGGGCGTAGCGGCCGTTGCCGCGCAGCCAATAGCCGTCCCGATCAGTGGTCTCGGTGGTGAAGGCGAACCAGCCGCCGGGCCTCAGCGCCGCCCAGGCCGCCTCGACCACCGGCGCGAGGTCGCCGAGATAGGGGAAGGTGTCGGCCGCGACCAGCAGATCCCAGGCCGCGGTCCTGGCGCCCAGCGCGGCCTGAAGGTCGGCGACCTGAAGATGGTCATACCCGCCGCGGTCGGCGGCCTTCGCCAACATGCCCGGCGACAGGTCGACCCCCTCCAGGCGCTTGGCGTAGGGCCTCAGCACCGCGGCGCACAGGCCCGTGCCGCAGCCGAGGTCCAGGACGTCCAGATCAGTGTTCGCCGCCAGCCGCGCGCCGATCAGGGCGCCGAGCTGCTCTGGACCGCGATAGTCCAGGCGCTGAATCAGGCGCGCGTCGAAGTCGTCGGCGGCGCCATCAAAATGCTGCGCCACCAGGGCCGCGGGTTGGCGGTGCGCGGGTTGGCCCAGGACGGCGTCCCGCAGGTGGACCGCCTCGACATTGTCCGGCCGCTGGGCGACCCAGGCTTCAGCGATTAGGCCCGCGGCGGCGGCCCGCCCGGCCCAGTCCAGATAGAGAAGCGCGGTCTTGAATATGCGGTCCGCCGTCTGCGGGCTGTCGAACGCCCCGGCGGGATAGGCCGCGCGCGCGACGGCCATGTCCCCTTGGCTCGCCGCCAGGAGAAGGTTGCACAGCCGAAGCATCTCCAACGCCGCAGCGGACGCCGGCGCCAGCGTGGTGGCCCGCGCCAGCCGAGGTTGGGCCAGCTCGAACCGTCCGGACTTGAGCAGGCTGACGCCGAGATTCAACAACAGGTCGGGGTCTTCGCCGCCGAGCGCGATGGCCCGTTCCAAGGCGTCGGCCGCGGCCAAGAAATCCTCGTGATGGATCTGCGCCAGCCCAAGGCCGCGCCACGCGGCCACGTTGGCGGGGGCGAGGGCGAGCGCCGCGCCGAACGCCGTCAGCGCCTCGGCATAACGTTCCAGCTGCGACAACAGGTTGGCCAGGCTGGTCCAGGCCTGCGGCTGACGGGTTTCCAGCGCCAGCGAACGCCGCAGCGCCGCCTCCGCCTCCGGGGCGCCAAGACCGGCCTGCGCCATGGCGAGGTTGTTCCAGCACAGCGGCTCGTGGGGCGACGCATCGGCGGCCGCCGCAAAGGCCTCCACGGCGAGCCGGACATCGCCCGCCGTGTAGTGCGCCAGGCCCTGGCGGGTCCACTCGGTCGGCGAGCAGGGTTGAGCAAGCGCCGGCATCGGGCCTCCAGGGGGTCGGAGACCATCGAGTGGCGAAACATGGTTAACGGGAGGCTAATGGCGCGACGCTGGAACGGGGGCTGGGTTGGGCCGGCATCAACCAACAAGCTGCGACGGCCCGACGCCCCCTCAGTCGGCTTCGCCGACAGCTCCCCCGTTTCACGGTGGA
>PLSW01000273.1 GCA_003165275.1 Caulobacteraceae bacterium | reverse complement strand
TTGTTATTTATGAATTTTGTCGAACTATTCCGCTGCTTGACGGCAAGCGACGGTAATCAAACGCGAAGGCCCTCAATACCCCTCGGCGTCGATCACCTCGAAGATCAGGCCGCTGCCCAGGGCCGCCAGCACGAAGTCGTCGCCGGCGCGGTACCAGGTGTAGCCGCGGGGCGGCCGGCGCAGGTGGTAGCGGCCGTAGTCGCTCACCGCGAATCCGCGATAATCCGGCGGCAGGAACTGGCCGCGCACGAACCGATAGCTGTGCCCGGTCGCCCCGCCGCCGAAGCCCGGGCCGGGATAGCCGCCCCGTCGTGGGTCGGGATAGCCATAGCCGCGACCGGGGCCTGGGCCCGGTCCGGGAAGGCCGCGCGGGTCGCGGTAACCGCCGCCCGGGAAGCCGCCGCCGCCTCGCGCGTGGACCTCGCCGCGGCCGCCGCCTCCGCCGGATCCGCGATGCTCATGGCCCTGCGCGCCCGCGATCGCCGGAAGGGCGAGGCAGGCCATGGCCATCAGAACCGCGAGACGCTTCACTGCACCACTCCTTGGCCCTCCCGGCCGCAGGGGGCGTCACGGGGCCCGTCGCAACGTCCGGAGGATGACTGCGCCGGTCATCGCATGGCCAGCCTGAACCCCGTCTGAATGGCAAGTCTTCACCTGATGGTCCTGTTCATACCCCGGCGAGCCTGCCGTTGTGCGTCCAAGCAGCAACGCGGCGGTGACTTGGGCGCGGCTCTCACGGCCAAAATGACGCAGGCGCGGATCCAAGCAGTGACGAGTCGAGGGGCTTAATAACCTCGTTATGGAACGTTACCTAAGTAGTGGAATAGTCACATCACTGTAACGAATGCGAAACCTGAGAATTTATAATTAGGTAATTTTCGGCTTAACTATATTTTTATTCCGCCCGTTGTTTGATGGCGATGAGGCGATGGCGCCTCGGGCTGGCGGACCGAACGTCCGCGAACGATGGGGAAGTCACAGTGCTTCAGATGAATGTTGAGCCGCCGGCCATGGTCGGCATGCCGCTGCCCTCCGCCGAGTCGTCGGGGGACGAGCTGTTCCGCATGGGCCTGCTCTATTCCACCGGCCAGGGCGGCGCGCCGCTGGACTATGTTTCGGCGCACATGCTGTTCAACCTGGCGGCCATGCGCGGTTCGATCGAGGCCAAGGTCTACCGCAAGGAACTGAGCCAGGAGATGGAACCGGCCGATGTCGCCGAGGCGCAGCGCGCGGCGCGGGAATGGCTGTCTCACGGCTGATGCGACCATGCGGCGCGGCCCCCGCGTCGCCGGTTACTTCGAGACCCCGGCCACATAGGCCGGCCCGACGGTGTAGTTGAAGCCGAACTGCACCGGGCTGAGGTCCTTGAAGTACTGCTGAACGAACAGCCCCGCCTCCGCCACGGTGGTGCGGGGCACGTAGACCACGTCGAACCGGCGCAGCGGAACCAGATCGGTCCGGCCCGGGTCGCTCGCGCCGCGGGCCAGGTCGACGGTGCGCATCATCGCCCGCCCGTCCGGTCCCCGGCGAATGACCACCACCTGGCTGCGCTTGCCCGAGGTCTTGAAGCCCCCGGCCATGATCACCGCCTGCAGCGCATTGATGTCGCCGGGCATGTCATAGACCCCGGGCTTGTCGACCTCGCCCCCCACGAACACTTTCAGCGGCGCGGCCTTGACGATCAGGTTCACCTGCGGCCGCAGCAACTGACTGGCGTAGGCCCCGCCGATCGCCCGCTCGGCCTGCGCGAGGGTGCGGTCGGCGACCATCACTGGCGCCAGCAACGGCAGGTTCACCCTCCCGTCGGGCTGCACGGTCACCGTCTTGTTCAGTTCCGGCGCGGACGGCGTCTGCACCTCGACCTCGTCGCCGGGATAGAGGCGGTAGGCCGGTTCCGCGTCGGACCAGGTCGCATAGCCGATGTCGGGGAAGGGGGTTACGGTCGCGCCGACCTGCGGCGCTCCATGATCCGGCCCGGCGCACGCGCCCAGGCCAAGCACCAGGCTGGCGGCGACGGCGGCGATGTGGGCGAGGCGGACGGTCATGGCGGGCTCGTTAAGCCGAGGATCAGGCTTGGCGAATAGTTAAGGAAAATGGGTAACCGAGCGTTAACGGCGGCGCGGGCGACGGAGGCCAGACCCATCGACGGACCTGACCAGCGGGTCACGGCTGGTATAGAATGCGCTGGCCATGACCGCGCCAGACCGTCTGCCCATCATTGACATCTCACCCCTATTCGACGGCGTTCGCTCGGCGCGCTTAGGCGTCGCCGGCGCCATTGGGGCGGCTGCCGCGCGGGATGGGGTTCTTCTATGTCGCCGGCCACGGCCTGGCGCCCGACACCGTGCCGCGCCTGGACGCCGAGGCCCGCGCCTTCTTCGCGCTGGCGGACGCCGAGAAGGCCGAGATCGCCATGTCCAAGGCTGGGGCCGCCTGGAGGGGATGGTTTCCGCTCGGCGGCGAGTTGACCTCGGGGGCGCCGGACCAGAAGGAGGGCGTCTATTTCGGCGACGAACTGGGCGCGGACGACCCGCGGGTCCGGGCCGAATGGCTGATGCACGGCGCCAACCTTTGGCCAGCCGAGCCCCCAGGCCTGCGCGCCGCCGTCGAGACCTATGTCGCCGAGACCAGCCGGGCGGCGGCCGCGATCATGCAGGGGGTTTCCCTGGCGCTCGGTCTGCCCGCCGACCATTTCGCCCGGGCCTATCTGGCCAGGCCCACCGTCCTCTTCCGCATCTTCCGCTATCCGCCCGGCCACCCCGGCGGCTGGGGTGTGGGCGAGCACACCGACTATGGCCTGCTCACCCTGCTGGCGCAGGACCAGTGGGGCGGATTGCAGGTTCGCACTGACCACGGATGGATTGAGGCGCCGCCGATCGAGGGGACGCTAGTCTGCAATGTCGGCGACATGCTGGAGCGGCTGACCAGCGGGCGGTTCGTCTCCGCGCCGCACAGGGTGCTCAATCGCAGCGGCCGAGAACGGCTGTCGTTCCCCCTGTTCTACGACCCCGATTTCGACGCCTTGATGACACCGGCGGTCAGCCCGGACGGAGTTGGCGATCGCCGCCGCTCTCGGTGGGACGGGACGGATCCGAAGGCGTTCGGCGGCCGCTACGGTGATTATCTGGATGGCAAGGTCGGCAAGGTGTTTCCCGGCCTGAAAGCGGACGTCGAGGCCGATTGAATCCGGCGACGCCGCACCATCACCTAGGGCTATCCCAACCTGACCTGACGCTGCGCGGCCGGTTCAGATGCCGCTGGCGCCGGCGGCGTCATCGCGTTCCTTGGCGTGGGTGATGACGCTGCCCGCGGGCACGCCGTGGGTCAACCAGACGTTGCCGGCGATCGCCGATCCAGCGCCGACGGTGATCCGGCCGAGTATGGTCGCGCCCGCGTAGATGACCACCTCATCCTCAGCCCCCCAAACATCGGAGGTTCCGTTCGCCCCGCCCCGGGGCGCGCCAGGCGGTCGCCTTCGACCAGATCTCCAACGGCCGGCTGCTGCTCAATGTGGTCACCGGTGGCAATCCCACCGACCTGCGCTCGCCACCATATGCGGCGCGGCTTCCCGCGCGGTGCGCAGATAGCCCAGCACCTTGACGTCCACGTCGTCCCAGAAGAGCTGGCTGGTAACCTCCGCCAGCTTCGGCGGCGGCGCCTGTCCGCCGGGCATGGCGGCCGCGTTGACCAGGATGTCGAGGCCGCCAAGAGCTACCACGGTTCCGGCGATCAGCGCCTTGACCGACGCATCGTCGTGCGTGTCGACCGTCAGGCCGACGATCTTGCGGCCGGTTTCCGCCGCCAGGGACGCGGCGGCCGCTTCCAGCGCCTCCGCGCCCCGCGCGGCGATCACCAGGTCGACGCCTTCGAGGGCGAGTTGCCGGGCGATGGCGAGGCCGATGCCCTTGCTGCCGCCGGTGACCAGGGCAGGCTGGGGGCGGATCATCAACGTCAGCGGCCTGGCGGCGCGTCAGACCGGCTCGATCATCGGCTCCATCCGCAACGTCGCCGTCGCCGCCCTGACCAAGAACCTCGCCGACGAGCTGGGCCCGATGGGGGTGAATGTCACGGTGGTGCACCCCGGCCTGACGCGGACGGAGAAGACGGAGCCGCTCATTGCTGCACGCGCCACCACCGCCGGCGCCACCATTGAGGAGACGGAAAAGCGGATGGCCGCCGGCGTCACGGTCGGCCGCATCATCGACGCCGCCGAGGTCGCCGATGTCGTCGCCTTTCTCGCATCTCCGCGCAGCGTGTCGATCAACGGCGACGCCATCGCCTGCGGGGGCGGGGCCAAGGGGGCGATCCACTACTAAACGGGGACCGCGATGCGAAGCGGGCGCCGAGGCGTCAATGCCCTGATAGTTTTGCTAACGGATAGCCGACCATTTATAAAAATCATATCGATCTGATCTGGAATAGGTTTCACTGTCTCGCGACCAAGCGCTGGCCACGGTTCCCGCGCGAAGCCCTTGTGCGCGCGCCCATGCAGCGTCCCAAGCGTCGACGGCCCTGACCCGGAGTAGCCCCGTATGAGCGACCACGATCACGACCACCACGACCACGATCACCCCGACTGGAAGCATGGCGGCGTGCGGGTGATCCCGGGCGATCAGCTTGACCCCAATACGGCCACGACCCCCGGCATGAACCGCGCGGCGGCGATCAATTTCGCCAGGGTCGGGGCGGAGAAGCTGTGGGCCGGCACGGTCACGATCCATGCCAACGCCAAGACCGGGGCGCACCATCACGGCGAGCTGGAAAGCGTCATCTATGTGTTGAAGGGCAGGGCGCGGATGCGCTGGGGCGAGGCGCTTGAATACGTCGCCGAGGCCGGACCCGGCGATTTCATCTATGTGCCGCCGTTCGTGCCGCACCAGGAGATCAACGCCTCCGCCGATGAAACCCTCGAGTGCGTCCTGGTGCGCAGCGGCGGCGAGGCGGTGGTCGTGAACCTGGATATCGCGCCGGTGGAGCAGCCGGAGGCGGTCGCCTGGGTGGACTCGATCCATAAGGCGCCCTGAACCACGGCCTATTCCACAATGCCCGCCCGTCCCGCGTTTCCGGGGCAAGGTGGTGGTCATCGACGTGATGGGCAGCTGGCGCCCCAACTGCCACGACGAGGCGCCGTTCCTGCAGAGCCTCTACGCCAAATACCACGCCAAGGGCCTTGAGGTCGTCGCCCTCGACTTCGAACAGCCGGATCAACTGGCGGATCCGCAGCGACTGCGCGTCTTCATTCAGCGTTACGGCCTCCAATACACCGTGCTGCTGGCCGGCGACCGCCACGATGTGAACGCCAAGCTGCCGCAGGCCGTGAACCTCGACGCCTGGCCGACCACCTTCTTCGTCGGCCGCGATGGCTTGGTGAAGAGCGTCCACGTCGGCTTCACCAACCCTGGAAGCGGTCCGCGGGACATCGAGACGCGGGCCGGTGTTGAGCGCGAAGTCGCCGAGCTGCTCGCCGCTGGTCACGCCCGCGCGAACCGAGGTCATCGGCTGTGACGGTTCAAACGGGCGCCCTCGGTTCACGAGCCGGCCTGGCGAATCCCTCCATAGGAATGCTGCGTGATGGCCGGCAAGAGAGGCTGCCCAGGTTGTCCTGGAGCGGCCGTCAGGCGGTGATCCGGGCATGGGACGTCAGGGCGCGGGGGGCCGGAGGCCGAGTTGCGCTCGCGTGCATCTGCGGAGGCAGCCAGACCGGCCATCTGCAGCGTTGATTAACAAACACGCTTAACCAGCCGTTAATCGCGCCCAGCGAGGGTCACGACAGGCCCCGAAGGGCTGCGGATTCGCATGACCTTGCTCAATGTACCCCAACGATCGGATGGCGGCGGCGTGATCGGCCGGCGGGCGGCGCCATGACCGTTCGCTACGCCGCCGAGGACTATCCTCGCCTGCTCTGGCGCGAGCGCGGGCTGATGATCGTCGTTTTCCTGGTGATCCTGGCCCTCGGCCTCGGCTTCGCGCTGACCCTGAAGACGGTCTATCCAGCCCAGTCGAGCCTGCTGGTTCGCCTCGGCCCCGAATATGTCTACCAGCCGCGGGTTGGCGACGCCGCCCGGGGCGCCATTCCGGAGGCGGATCAGGTCATCCAGTCGGAGGTGGAAATCCTCTCCAGCGCACAAGTGCGCGAGCAGGTGATCGCCCGGGTGGGTCTGGCCAAGCTCTTTCCGAAGCTGGGCGACCGGTTCGCGAACGCCTCGCCGGCGGAGAAGCGCGAACTCACCGGCAAGGCTGTCACCGCCATGGGCAAGGCGTTGAAGATCGTCACCACCCCCGGCGCCCCCGTGGTGCGGCTGACCTACGCCAATCCCGATCCCCAGGTGGCGGCCCTCGCGCTGAACACCCTCGTCGACGCCTATCTGGACTACCGCCGCACCATCTTCCTCGATCCCACCGCCCCCCTGGAGGACCAGCGCAAGGCGTTCGAGACCCGGCTTGCGGAGGCCGACGAGGCCTATGAGAGCTTCCTCGGCAGCAACAACATCGGCGACTTTGAGGCCGAGAAGGCCTCCCTGACGCAACTGCAGGCCTCCCTCGCGCAACAGAAGCTCGCCGCCGACGCGGGGCTGGAGGAGCGCCGTGCGCGTCTGAAGGCGCTGGGGGTCCAGGCCGCCCAGGTCACTCCGGAAGTCGGCCTCTATCGCGACGTCGACCACGCCGCCCAGGACAAGCTGACCGAGCTGAAGCTGCAACGGGCGGGCCTTCTGGGCCGTTACCGCCCGGACGCCGAGCCCGTGCGCGATGTGGACGCCCAGATCGCTGTCCTGGAACAGGCCATCGCCGCCGGCGCCGTCCAGGGCGACGGGGCGCGCCGGGTGGGGGTCAATCCGGTCTATCAGACCGTGCAGGCCGACCAGATCCAGCTCGCCGGCGAGATCGCCGCGATGCAGACCTCGTCCGAGACCCTGGCGGAACAGATCGCCCAGGTGACCGAGCGCCAGCTGCGCCTGGCCAGGCTGGAGCCGCAGTACCAGGATCTCGCCCGCGACCGCGATGTGCTCTCGACCAATGTCCGCGACTTCACTGCCAAGGCCCAGGCCAGCCAGGCCGCCGGCGCCATCGCCCGGCAGAGCAACGACAACATCAGCATCGTCGAGCGCGCCGTCGCCCCCACCGAAGGAACCAGCCTGAAGAAGCCGGTCGCTATCCTCAGCCTCCTGCTCGCGGCCTTCACGGCCCTCTGCGCCGGCCTGCTGCGCGCCATGACCCGCGGCGGCCGGCCCAGCCCGGCCGCCGCCGCGCGGATGATCGGCCTGCCGGTGCTGGCCATGGCGCCGCTGAAGACGCCGGGCGGGCCCTAGGGTGGCCGCGGCGGCCCGGCGGCCCAGCCAGAAGCGCCGGGGCCTTTGTCTGGTAGGAATTGAGCCGTTGCGTACGCGGCGAGTCGGATGATGATCGACCTTACGGTGGAGATGGCGCAGCTGTGGGCGGCCCTGAGGCCGGCCTCGCCGGTCCACGCCCCGGCGCCGCAGGTGATCCAGTTTGTCGCCGCGACCCGGGGGGAGGGGACCTCCACCGTCGCCCGGGAATTCGCCCGCTTCGCCGCCGCTAGAGCCCAGCGGCCCGTGTGGCTGGTCGAGACCGACCTGACCGCCGGCGTCCAGTACCAGGCCATCAATGAGGCGGCCCAGGTCTACGGACCCCTGGGCCGCCAGACGGCCGCGTCGCCGGACGGGTCGTGTTTCTTCACCGTGCAGCCCCCGGCGCTCGCGCCGGATGGTCGCCCCTGGCCCGCGGCCCGCTACCTCGTCGCCCATCCCGTGGCCCATCCCATGGGCGGCCCAGGCTTCTGGGTGACCCGCTTTCGCCGGGAGGCCTTGAGGCCCGGGCAGTCCGTCCAACTGCTGCCCACCGGCGAATACTGGAACGCCCTGCGCCGCCACGCCGAACTCATCGTCATCGATAGTCCGTCAGCGGACCATTCCGCGGCGGGCCGGACCCTCGCGCCCCTGGTCGACACCACCGTTCTGGTGATGGCGGCGGATTGTAGAGATCCCGCCGCGGCTGCCCAGCTTAAGTCGGCGCTTATTGAAGCCGGCGGCCGATGCGCCGGGGTGATGCTCAACCGCGCCGAGCCGGCGGATGTCGGCCGGCGGACCCGCGGCGCTTGACCGCGCCCGCCGTCCCGCCCTGGCCGGGGACACGCCCGGCGGTGAAGCCGGCCGAGGCGGCGCGTCCCGGCGCCCTCGACGTCGCCGCCTGGGGCCTCAGCGTGCTGATGGTGCTGGTCTACACCCAGCCCTGGGTGATGTTCGCCCCCGACACCGACTCCATGGCCGACGCGACCAACTCCGGGCCGCTCAGGGCGATGTATTTCGCCATGTACGCCGGAGCCCTGCTTGTGCTCGCCCTGCGGCCCTGGGCGGTCGTCCGTGGACTGATCGCCCAGCCCTTCCTGATCGCCCTGCTGCTGGTCGCGGCGGCGTCGCTGTTCTGGTCGGTGACCCCGGACCAGACGGTGCGGCGGGTCGTCGGCGTCACCCTGACGACCCTCAGCGGCGTGGCCCTCGGGGCGCGCTGGCGGTGGTCGACGATGACGGAGATCCTCGCGACGGGATTTGCGATCATCGCGGTCCTGTCGCTGCTGCTCGGCGCGCTCTTGCCGTCGGTGGGCCGGATGACCGAGCTCTTCCCCGGCGCCTGGCGCGGGGTGTTCAGCGAGAAGAACGGCTTCGGCGGCCTGATGGCCTTCGCCGTCCTCATCTTCGCCGGGGCGGCCCTGCTCAAGCCCCGCCGCGCCCCGCTTTGGTGGCCCATGGCGGCCCTGGCCCTCGGCCTCCTGGTCCTCTCGACGTCGAAGACCTCGCTGGTCTCGCTGATGCTCGGCATCGCCGCCGTGGGCTTTGTCTTGCTGGTGCGCCGTGGGGGCGCCGTCGCGGTGATCGCCACCTATGTCACGGTCGTCGGCCTGGTCGCCCTGGGCGCCGGGGTGGTCCTCGCGCCGGACACCTTCCTGGCGATCCTCGGCAAGGACGCCACCTTCACCGGCCGCACCAGGATCTGGGCGGCGATCACCCGGCTGATCGATGAACGCCCCTGGCTGGGCTACGGCTACGGGGCGGTCTGGACCGATACGTCCGGCTGGGGCCCCCTGGCCCGGATCGTAAAGCAGGCGGGCTTCACGCCGCAGCACGCCCACAACAGCTGGCTGGAGCAATGGCTGGGCCTGGGGCTGGTGGGCCTGTGGGCCTGGGTGCTGACCTACTTCACCACGCTTGGCCGCACCCTGGTCGCGATCTTCCGCCACCCCGGCGCCCTGGTCGCCTTCCCGTTCCTGGTGGTGTTCACGGTGATGAGCCTGACCGAGAGCATCGCCTTCACCTACAACGACCTGCGCTGGGTAATGTTTGTGGCCCTGTCGGTGCAGCTGGCCCGGCCGCGGGGGGACGAGCCGGTCTAGCGGGCGGGGCTTTGCGCGCAG
>PLSW01000230.1 GCA_003165275.1 Caulobacteraceae bacterium | reverse complement strand
TAAGTTTAAACCGCTTAGCTTGCCGGCCGGCCGGCCGGTATAGGTGGTGGACAACGACTCCTTTAGGGGCTGGAGCCGGGGCAAAGAGGGGCGAATGGGCGGAGCGCTGTTCCTGATCAGGCGATGGTTGCGCGCGGCCGCGGTGCTGGCGGCGATGGCCGCGGCGCCCGCCGCCCAGGCCGCCTGCCTGCAGTTGAGCGTCGAGGTCCAGCGCCACCTCGGCGTCGCCGACCAGACCCTGACCGCGGCCCGGCGCGCCGGCGAGATCGACGCCTTCGCCAAGGTGCTCGACCCCGGCCCCCTGGTCCAGTTGCTCGCCGACCTCGACACCGCCGAGGCCGCCGCCGCCGCCTCCCGGGCCGAGGCCGCCCGCTCCCGGGCGCTCAACGCCGCGGACGCCGGGGTGTCGGACAAGGACCGCGAGGCCGCCGCCGCCCAGGCGCGGCAGGACGCCCTGCACGTCGCCCTGCTGCGCCGCCGGGTCGGGCTGGAATGGGGTCCGGGGATCGCGCGGATGAGCGCGGCCGCCCGCGACCGGCTAGCGACGGCCCTGTCCAAGGGTGACGCGGCCCTGGTCCATGTGGACACCCACAACAACGACGGCCAGACCGGCGCGCGGCTGGTCAAGATCGACGTCGGTTCCGACTCCGTGCAAGGGACCGTGATCGGCCCGGCGCGCCAGGCGGAGCCCCGGCTGCAGTCCTCCGGCCTGATCGTCGAGGTGACCGGCCCCTCCTCGGTGCTCCTGTCCATCGGCCTGACCCAGAGCGCGCATATCGAGTCCTCCAGCCCGCAGACCGGCGTGCTGTTGCCCCGCACAGCCATCGTCCGCTTCCGGGGCTCGCAATGGGCTTACGTGCGCAGCGGCCCCGACCGCTTCGTTCGCCGTCTGGTGCAGGACCCGGTGCCGGAGGTGGACGGCCTGTTCGTCGCCGACGGCTTCGCCCCGGGGGACGTGGTGGTGGTGAAGGGCGCGGCCGCCCTCTTCGCCGCGGAAGAGACCGCCGCCACCGAGGCGCGCTAGATGCTGGCCCGGCTGGTCCGCTGGTCCCTGGAACAACCCCGGCTGATCGCCTGGGCGTGCGTGCTGTTCCTGATCTGGGGGGCCTTCGAGGTTCGCCAAGCGCGGGTGGACCTGCTGCCCAACCTCGCCCCCGCCGAAACCACCATCCAGACCGAGGCGCCGGGGCTGGTCGCCGAACAGGTGGAGGACCTGGTCACCCGTCCGATCGAGAACCGGCTGGTCGGGGCGACCGGAGTGGCCGGGGTGCAGTCGCAGTCGGTGGCCGGCCTGTCCCTGATCACCATCCGCTTCAGCGACGGGGTCGATCCCTACCGGGCCCGGCAGTCGGTTTCCGAGGGGCTGGCCGCCCTGTCCGGCGCCCTGCCCAGCGCGGCGTCCCCGCCGCGGATCGCCCCCCTGAGCGATCGGGGGGCGGTCACCAAGATCGGCTTCACCAGCGCCAAGCTCGATCCCATGGCCCTGCGCGACCTGGTCCAGTGGACCGTGCGACCGCGGCTGCTTGCCGCGGCCGGGGTGGCCGAGGTGGCGATCTACGGGGGCCAGACGCGGCGGATCGAGGTGCGCGCGCGGCCGGCGGACCTCTCCGACAGCGACCTGGGGTTCCTGGACATCCTCAACGCCGTGCGCCGCGCCACCAGCGTGGTCGGCGCGGGCTTCATCGACACGCCGAACCAGCGGGTGGCCATCGAGCCCCGCGGTCAGGCCCTGACCCCCGACGACGTGGCGGCGGGCCAGATCCAGACCCCGGGCAGCGCCCCCGTGCGGATCGCGGACGTCTCCGATGTGGTCGAGACCGCATCCCCGGCCTTCGGCGACGCCCTGATCAACGGCAAGCCGGGGGTCCTGGCCGTGGTTGCGCGCCAGTACGGCGCCAATACGCTGCAGACCACCCATGCGGTCGAGGCCGCCCTCGCCGCCGTCCGGCCGGCCCTGGCGGCGCAGGGGGTCAGCGTGGACGCCGACCTGGATCGTCCGGCCAGCTTCACCGTCCAGGCCATCGGCGGCGTGGTCCGCGACCTGGTCATCGGCGCGATCCTCATCGCCCTGGCCCTGGCGGTGTTCATGCGCGAGCCCAGGGCGGTGCTGATCTCCCTGGTCAGCATCCCCCTGTCGCTGTTCGCGGCGGTGATCGCCCTGCAGGCCCTGGGCTGGAGCCTCAACGCCATGACCCTGGGCGGGCTGGCGGTGGGCCTGGGGGTGGTGATCGACGACGCGGTGATCGGGGTCGAGACCGTCATGGCCCGTCTCGCCGGCGACGCCCGCGACCACACGCGCACGGACCTCGAGGTGGTGCTCGGCGCGACCCTGGAGGTCCGCGCGCCAGTGATCTACGCCACCATCGCCGTCGTCATCGTGCTGGCGCCCCTCCTCCTGTTGCGGGGCCAGCAGGGCGCCCTGCTGGCGCCCCTGGCCGCGGCCATCATCGCCGCCTCCCTGGCCTCCCTGCTGGTGGCCACGGTGGTCACCCCGGCCCTCTGCCTGCTGTTCCACAAGCACGCCGGCCTGCCCCCCGAGCCGGCGGTCCTGGGACGGCTGAAGGCGGTGCAGGCCCGGTGCGTGGAATGGGCCGGGGCGCGGGCCGGCCTCGCCACCATCGCCGTCCTCGTCGCCTCCGCCATCGCCCTGGCCGGACTGGCGCTCTGCCGCTTCGAACTCCTGCCCAGCGTCCACGACGGCGCCCTGGTCGCCCAGGCCAGCGCCCCGCCGTCCACCGCCCTGGAGGTCATGCACGGCTACGGCGCTCATGTGGGCGAAGCGCTGCTGAAAATCCCCGGTGTAACCGGCGTCGCCCAGCGCATCGGCCGCGACGCCACCGGCGAGGACAGCTGGGGGCTGGAACGCACCAGCTTCGACATCGCCCTGAAACCCGGCCTCGGCGCCGGCGCCCAGGACCGCATCGCCAGGCGGGTTCAGGACGAGCTAGATGACCATCCCGGCCTTGCGCCCGTCGTCGCCTCCCGTTTCGACGCCGGCCAGCGCGCCGTCGGCGCCGCGGCTCCGGTGCGGATCGTCGTCTACGGCCAGGACCTCGACGCCCTCGACGCCGCCGCGGGCCAGATCGTCGTCGCCATCAAGGCCCTTCCCGGCGCCCACGAGGTCAAGGCCGAGGCCGAGGCCACCGGGCCGGTGGTGCGGGTCGATCTGAACTTCCCGCGCCTGGCCCTCTACGGCCTCTCCGCCGCCGATGTCCTCGACACCGTCCAGGCGGCCTTCGCCGGCGAGCGGGTGGGGCAGATCTACGTCGGCGGACGGGTGGTCGATCTGGCGGTGAGCGCCCAGGACACCCTGCGCCGCGATCCGGAGGCGGTGGGCGAGCTGCTGCTGCGCTCCACCTCCGGCGTCTCCGTGCCGCTCAAGACCGTCGCCAACGTCTACCTCACCGACGGCCGGGTCATGATCGCCCACGACGGCGGCCTGCGCCGGCAGGTGGTCACCGCCAGCCCCGACCGGCCGGACCGGTTCATCCGCGCGGCGCGCAAGACCATCGCCGACAAGGTCAAGCTTCCGCCGGGGGTGTTCCTGGAATTCGGCGGTTCGGCGGAGGCGGCCGCCGCCGCCCGCCAGGACCTGACGATCAACTATGCGGCAGCGGTGTTCGCGGTCATCGCACTGCTATCCATCGCCTTCGACGGCCGGACGGGCGCCCTGATTTTCCTGTCCACTCTGTTCTCCTTCGTCGGCGCGGCCCTGGTCGTCTGGATGATGGGGGGGGTGCTGTCCACCGGCGCCCTCGCGGGGTTCTTCGCCCTGTTCGGCGTGTCCATGCGCGGGGCGATCCTGCTCTTCGGCCGCCTGGAGACTCTGATCCTGTCGCACCAGGCCCCCTGGTCGCTAGAGACCGTCATCCGCGCCTCCCGCGAGCGCCTGACCCCCGTGCTGATGACCACCGCCCTGCTCGCCCTCGGCCTGGCGCCCCTGGCCCTCGACGCCGGCCAAGCCGGCCGCGAGATCCTCGGCCCCATGGCCCTGGTGATCCTCGGCGGCCTCGTCACCGGGACCCTCGCCAACCTGGTCATCCTGCCGGCGATGATCCATGCCCTTTGGCGGGCCGGCTATGCGCGGCTGGCGCGGCGCCATGCGCCGCTCGACCAGACAGCCTGAGGGCGCCGCCGCCTCAGCGGTCAGCCCTGCCCTTCGGACCGGCGGCGAGGTCGTTTCGCGCCCACCAGCCGCCGCCGAGGGCCTGCATCAGGGCGACAGTGTCGGCGTAACGCGCCGTCCGCGCCTGGGCCAGGGCGGTTTCGGCCTGGCCGTAGGCGACCTCGGCGTTGAGCACCGCGAGGGCGCCGGTCTGGCCGTGCTCGAACTGGGCCTGGGCGATGCGCAGCGACCGGCCGGCGGCGTCCTCGGTGGCCAGGGCGTGGTTCATGATGTCCGCGTCGGCGACGATCCCCTGCAGGACGTCGGCGGTGTTCTGCAGGGCGCCGAGGACGGTGCTGCGATACTGGGCCTTGGCCTGGGCCAGGGCCGCCTCCGCCGCCTTTTGCTTGTGGCGCAGGGCGCCGGCGTCGAAGACCGTCTGGGCGATGCTGCCGGTGACCGACCACAGGTTGTTGCCGGTCGTCAGCAGATCGCCGAGCTGGGCCGACGCCCCGCCCGCCGCGCCGTCGAGGGTGAAGCTGGGCAGGCGCGCGGCCACGGCCACCCCCACCTGGGCGGAGGCCGCGTGCACGTTCGCCTCCGCCGCCCGCACGTCGGGCCTTTGCCGCACCAGCTCGGCGGGCAGGGAGACGGGCAGGTCCCGGGGCAGGGTGAAACCGGCAAGGTCCAGGCTCCCCGTGGGCGCCTGCGCGGGCGGCCGGCCCAGGAGTGCGGCGAGCAGGTCGCGCTGCTGGTCGATCTGCTTGCGGATCGGCGGGGCCAGCTGTTCGGCCTGTTCCAGGGTGGTCCGCGCCGCCGCCACGTCCGCGCCGGACACCTCGCCCAGGGCCTTCTGCCGGCTGGTGATGTCGAAGGTTCGCCGGTCGGCGCCGATGATCTTGTCGGTGGCCTGCAGCTGGGCGTTCAGGCCGGCCAGGGTCAGGACCGTGTTGGCCACGTTGGTGGTCAGGGTCAGGTAGACAGCCTCGGTCTGGAACCGCTGGCTTTCTGCCTGGGCCGCCACCGACTCCGTCTGCCGCCGCTCGCCGCCGAAGACGTCGAGGACGTAGGTCACGTTCAGCTGGCCATCGTAGAGGGTGTAGGTCTCGACGCCGGAATTCAGCGGCGGCGCGATGGTGACGGAGTTCTTGGCCCGCTGGGCGTTGCCGGCGAACTGCACCGCCGGCGCCAGGGAGGCGCGCTGAACGAGGTAGGTCTCGTGGGCCGTGCGCAGGGCCGCCCGCGCCGCCTCGATGTCGGCGTTGCGGCTGAGGGCCTCGTCCTCCAGGGCGTCGAGCTCTGGGGAGCCGAACAGGGTCCACCAGCGGCCGTCCACTGGCGCGCCCATGACCAGCCGCTGCGGCGGCGAGTCCGTCCCCGTCGCCGCTCCCACCTGCGCCGGCAGGGGCGCGGGCGTATAGCGATCCGTCGCCGGGGCGGCGGGCCGATGAAAGTTAGGGCCCACCGCGCAGCCGGCGAGGGCGGCGAGACCGATCGTGCCGGCGACGAGGCGAAGGGTCAGGGATCTCAAACGTCGACCTCCATCACGCGGGGCGCGCCCGCGAACAGCCCCCCAGCATAGCCGCGCAGCGGGCGCCGGTCATAGGGGAACGGCCCAGGCGCGAACCCGCTGCAGTCCGGCGGCGACCGCCCGGGTCAGGCGGGGATCCCCGGCCAGCGGCCCCCACAGCCCGGCGTCCGCGCAGAAGGCGGCGGCCGGATCGTCGGCGGCGAGGGTCGCCCGCATCGCCGCCGGATCGAGGGCCTGGTCCTGGTAGGCGAAGGGCAGCGTCCCCGCCGACCACCGCTGAAGAAAGGCGATCAGCAGGGCGGGCAGCGTGGCGGCGCTGTCCAGATCGCCGCCGCCCGCGAGACACTCCGCCAACGTCGGGGCGATGAATCCCGAAAGCTTGGCGCAGCTGTCGGCGGCCACCCGCGCATTGGTGTCGCGGATATCGGGATTGGAGAACCGCGACAGGGTGGCGGCGCCATAGGCGGCAAGATCGATGGGGCTGGGCGAGAGGCAGGGAATGACGGCGCGGTCGATATAGGCCCGGGCCACGCCGGCCACCTCGGGGTCGGCGGCGCCCTCGTGGATGAAGGCGTATCCCTTCAGCACCCCGGCCCAGGCGATGGCGCTGTGGCTGGCGTTGAGGACGCGGATCTTGGCCTCCTCAAAGGGCGCCACGTCTTCGACGAACTGGACCCCGACCCGCTCCAGAGCCGGTCGCCCGGCGGCGAAGTCGTCCTCAATCACCCACTGGCGGAAGTCCTCGGCCATCACCGGCGCCGCGTCGTCCCAGCCGAGGGCGTCGCGCACCCGGGTGGCCAGGTCGGCGGGCGGCCTGGGGGTGATCCGGTCGACCATGGCGCAAGGGGTCGTCACGTTGGTCCGGATCCAGGCGAGCAGCCCCGCCTCGCCCCGCGCGGCCAGGAAGGCGGTCAGGCCCGTCGACAGCCGATGGCCGTTGGACCGCAGGTTGTCGCAGCAGAGCAGGGTCACCGGCCCCGCCCCCGCCGCCATCCGCGCGCCGAGAATCAGGCGAAGGGCGCCGTAGAGGGTCCGGCAGGATCCCGTCGCCAGGTCCGCGGCCAGGTCCGGCGCGTCGGTCGCCAGGGTCAGGTCCGGCGTCAGGGAGTAGCCGGCCTCGGTCACCGTCATGGAGATGATCCGGGTGGCCGGATCGGCGCCGACGGCGATCACCGCCGCCAGGTCGGGATCAAAGGCCAGCACCGTCTCCAGCGCCGTGACGGTCTGGTAGGTCCGGCGGCCGGCCGGGGAGACGGTCTCCAGTCCATAGCGGCCGCCCTGGGCGATCAGCGCCGCTTCGATCGCCTCGCCGCCGGGGCGGATGTTGGCCGCCACCAGTCGCCAGCCGTCCTCGTCCACCGCCACCAGATCCTGCAGATAGGCCGCCTGGTGCGCCCGGTAAAAAGCGCCGAGGCCCAGGTGGAGGATCGTCGATCGCATGCTGCTTGCGCATCCCATTCGCCGGCGGCGTCGCCGACCGATCGACATCCATACCGCATTCGCGGCCGCGCAGGCCACGGGCCCGGCCGCCGCAAGCCGGTCCGCTAGCCTGGCAGCCTGACGTCGAAGGTCGTTCCCGGCGGGCCGCTCACCGCCAGCTCGCCGTGGACTTGTTCCACCAGCGATCCGACCAGGCGCAGGCCGAGACCCTCGCGCCCGCCGGACCCGTCCGCGTTCAGACCGGCGCCGGTGTCACTGACCGAGAGCACGATCTCGCCATCCCGGCGCGCCAGACGCACCGCGATCCTGCCCGCAGTCGGGGGCGGATAGGCGTACTTGGCGGCGTTGGTGACCAGCTCGGTCACCACCATGCCCAGGGCCACGGCCGTGTCGACCGGAGCGACCAGGCTCTCCGCCTCGACGTCGATCACCACGCGGTCGTCACTGACCAGCGACGTCGCCAGCCCCGAACAGAGTTCGTGGAGGTAGCCGCCGAGGTCCACGTCTTCGCGCCGGGCGCCGCGGTAGAGGGCGCTGTGAACCTGGGCGATGCTCTGCACCCGCACCACCGCCTTGGTCAGCTCCTCCCGCGCCTGCGGTGAGGCCGAGCGCGCCTGCAGATGCAGGAAGCTCGACACCATGCTGAGGTTGTTCTTCACCCGGTGGTTCAGTTCGTCGAACAGCTCCCCCTGCCGCGCCTCGGCGAGTTTGCGTTCGGTGATGTCGATGAAAAACTGCGCCATCATCGTCTCCGTGACCCGGCCGATGCGGATTTCATGCCAGCGGCCGATGGCGGGGTTGTGGAATTCCCAGCGCGCCGGCGTCCCGGTCCGGATCACCCGATCGCAAAGTTTCAGCCAATCGGCTCGCCGGGGGCCGTCGCTGAAGCGTGTGCCGATAGCCTCAGGCCCGACGCCAAGGATTTTCCGGAGCGCCGGGTTCATCTCAAGGATGGTGTAGTCGACGAGCCGGCCCTCGGCGTCGCAGATCGCCCCGCACAGGGAGAACCCCTCGGACATGGTCTCGAACAGAGTCTCGTTCAGCAGGTTTCGCTGCGCCGCGGCCTGTTCACTCAGCCGCAAGCGGCTCACCGCGGCGCGGGTATAGGCGCCGCTGACGAAGACGGCGCCCATGGAGATCACGAAGATCGCCAGGTTGACGACCGCGGCCGCCCCGAGCTCCGGCGTGGGCCGCCCGAACAGCCACCAGCCGATGACCGCCGAAAGCGCCAGGGCCGCCAGGCCCGCGCGCCAGCCGCCAAACAGGGCCGCGATCAGGATGGCGGGAAAATAGAGGGCGTAGGGCAGCACCCCCGGCGTCAGCCGGCCCAGAAGCCATCGGACCAGGGTGGCGACGGCGACCAGCGCCACCGCCACCGCGATCTCGCTCGCCAGGCCGCGAGCACGGGGGTGGAGGGTCAGTGATTTCAGCTTGACCCCGGGCGTCGTCACCTTGGCCCCCCGATCGGCAAACACGAGGGGCTGAGTCATTGCAGAAACCACGCAAACCGCAAGCGGCCGGGTCCCAGGAAGCAGGGCGATCGCTTCAGGTTAAC
>PLSW01000377.1 GCA_003165275.1 Caulobacteraceae bacterium | reverse complement strand
TCTCGATCATGGAGATCGAGGACGGCGTCTTCGACGTGAAGGCCACCAACGGCGACACCTTTCTCGGCGGCGAGGACTTCGACTTGCGGGTCGTCGACTATCTGATCGACGAGTTCAAAAAGGAAACCAGCCTGGATCTGCGCCAGGACAAGCTGGCCCTGCAGCGCCTGCGTGAGGAGGCCGAGAAGGCCAAGAAGGAGCTGAGCTCAGTCCTGCAGTACAGCGTCAATCTGCCCTTCATCTCGATGAACGCGGCGGGACCCGTACACCTCAATATTAAGCTAACCCGCGCCAAGCTCGACGGGCTGGTCGAGGATTTGATCACCAAGACCATCGGTCCCTGCGAGCAGGCGCTGAAAGACTCCGGCTACAAGATTTCCGATATCGACGAGCTAGTGCTGGTCGGTGGCATGACCCGTATGCCGCGCGTGCAGGAGGTGGTGAAAGCCTTCTTCGGCCGCGAGCCGCACCAGGGCGTCAATCCCGACGAAGTCGTGGCGCTGGGGGCGGCGATCCAGGGCGGCGTGCTGCAGGGCGACGTCAAGGACGTGCTGCTGTTGGACGTCGCACCGTTGACGCTCGGCATCGAGACCCTGGGTGGGGTGTTCACGCCGCTGATCGAGCGCAACACAACCATTCCCACCAAGCGCAGCCAGACCTTTTCAACAGCCGCCGACAACCAATCGGCCGTGACCATCCGGGTCTTCCAGGGCGAGCGGCCTATGGCGGCCGACAACAAGCTGCTGGGCCAGTTCGATCTGGTCGGTATTCCACCGGCGCCACGCGGCGCGCCGCAGGTCGAAGTGACCTTCGACATTGACGCCAACGGCATCGTCAATGTCGGCGCCAAGGACAAGACGACCAACAAGGAACAGTCGATCCGCATCCAGGCCAATGGCGGGCTCTCCGACGCGGACATCGACAAAATGCTGAAGGATGCCGAGGCCCACAAGGCCGAGGACGAAAAAAGGAAGCACGTCGTCGAGGCGAGAAATCACGCCGACGCGACCCTGGATTCCAGCGAGAAGGCCTTGGCGGACCATGGCGACAAGGTCCCGGCGGCCATCAAAGCTGCGGTCGAGTCCGCGCTGGTCGACCTGAAGGCGGTCAAGGATGGGGATGATCTCGAGGCGATCCGCGCCAAGACCCAGACGCTGATCGAGGCCTCAATGAAGCTCGGCGAGGCGATGTATGCGGCTCAAAAGAGCGAGGCGGCGAGCGGGGCCAAGCCTGCGGACGACGGCGTTGTCGACGCCGAGTTCGAGGAAGCCTAGCGGCCCGCAGAAAGCGGGGGAAAACGAAAACGACCAACCGCCAATCGCGGCTTTATCGACATCCCCATACGAAAAAGGCTTCCATGAGCAAGATACTCGTCCTGTACTATTCGACCTACGGCCACATCGAACAAATGGCCGAGGCCGTTGCTGTGGGCGCGCGTGAGACCGGCGCGACAGTCGACATCAAGCGGGTGCCGGAAACCGCGCCCGAGGCAGCCGCGAAGGCCGCTCACTTCAAGACGGACCAGTCTGCGCCGGTCGCGACCGTCGCAGATCTGGAGGCCTATGACGCGATCATCTTCGGATCGCCGACGCGGTTTGGGCGAATGGCTTCTCAGATGGCCGCCTTCCTCGACCAGGCCGGCGGGCTCTGGGCTCGCGGGGCGCTCAACGGCAAGGTTGGGTCGGCTTTCACCTCGACCGCAACCCAGCATGGCGGCCAGGAAACGACGCTGTTCTCGACCCTCGCCAATCTGCTGCATTTCGGCATGGTCGTCGTTGGGCTGCCCTACAGCTTCGCCGGGCAGACCCGCCTGGACGAGGTGACCGGCGGCAGCCCCTATGGCGCCACCACGATCGCCGGCGGCGACGGAAGCCGACAACCGAGCGAAAACGAACTGGCTGGCGCGCGGTTTCAGGGCCGCCACGTGGCGGAAATCGCCAACAGGCTGACTTGAACAACTTCGCCTCCAGTGACAGCCTTAGCGGAGACGCCGCTGGCGGACGATCATGAAGCTCATTTTCATTGGCCTGCTGGCCAGTTTCGCCCTGACAGGGAGTCCGGCATTGGCTGTTGAAGAGCCGAAATTCACGGTCGCCCTTCACGAGGGTCCCTTTGAGATTCGTGACTATCAAGCGGCCGTAGTCGCCGAGGTCAACGTCACCGGCGACCAACGGGAAGCCGCCAGCAAGGGCTTCCGACTGCTCGCCGGATATATCTTCGGCGGCAACCGGCGCCGCCAGAGCATCGCGATGACCGCTCCGGTCGCACAGGAGCGCACGGGACAAAAGATCGCCATGGCCGCGCCGGTGACCCAGACCCAAGCGGATGGCGCTTGGGTGGTTCGGTTCACGATGCCCAGCGCCTATTCGCTGGAAACGCTCCCGGAACCCAACGATCCCAGGATTCAATTGCGGACCCTGGCGCCGGCGCGCTTCGCCGTCGTGCGGTTTTCAGGGATAGCCGACAGGCAGAGCGCCGACGCCAAGACCGCTGAGTTGGAGGGCTTCGTCCGCGCGCGAGCCTTGCGGGCCGTCGGCCCCGCCTCCTTGGCGCAATACGACCCGCCCTGGACCCTGTGGTTCATGCGACGAAACGAAGTGATGATCCCGGTGGCGCGTTGATCCGCGCGCATCACGGACTGAAGGGTTCCCGACGTTCCGCGTCAGACCTGGGACGCTGGCGCTCACCAGGATGAAACCTAGTATCCTTGAGCGAAATGTCGCCTCTGCCGGCTACCTCACCGTCGAGCGGCTGAGGCTGAGACTGGCGGACGGCGCCGTGGTCTCGCGCGAGCTGGAGCGGCACGGTGACGCCGCCGTCGTCCTTCCCTACGACTGTGACCGGCGCTGCGCCCTGGTGGCGCATCTCTTTCGGGCGCCTGTGCTGGCCGCCTCGGGCCAGACCATCTCCGAGGAAGCTTGCGCGGGCATGATCGAAACTGAGGATGCCGCCGCGGCAGCCCGCCGCGAGGCCTACGAAGAGCTTGGCGTGGAGTTGACGGCGCTGGAGTTCATCGGGCGCCTCTGGTCGAGCCCCGGCGTTTCAACTGAGCGCCAATCGCTGTTCCTGGCGCCCCATCGTCTCTCCGATCGCACCGCCCAGGGCGGCGGAGCGCGAGGCGAACATGAAGGCATCACCGTGGTCGAACGCCCGCTGGCCGCACTCGCCGCAGCTGCCGACCGGGCTGAGATCGCCGACGCGAAGCTCTTCAGTTTGGTGCAGACCCTGCGACTTCGCCGCCCGGAGCTTTTTGCGCCCGCCCCGGACAGCCGCGCGGACTCCAGCGGCGCTGTGGTCGACGCCTCCAGGGCGCGCGTCCGGTGAGGCGCAACATCGAACGCCATCGCACAGGAAGGGCTGGCTGGCTTCGGGCGGCGGTCTTGGGCGCGGACGACGGCATTCTATCAACGGCCAGCCTGGTGTTGGGAGTCGCCGCCGCGCACGGAACCCGCGGTGGTTTGCTGATCGCCGGTGTGGCCGGGTTGGTCGCGGGCGCGATGTCGATGGCCGCCGGGGAATATGTCTCCGTTCATTCGCAGGCCGACACCGAGGAGGCGGACCTTACCCTCGAACGCAATGAACTTCGAACCGACGACAAGGGTGAGCACCAGGAATTGGCGCAAATCTACGTCGATCGCGGACTTGATCCGTCCCTGGCCAAACTTGTGGCCGAGCAGTTGATGGCGCACGACGCTCTTGGCGCCCACGCCCGCGATGAGCTGGGAATAACCGACACCTTGAAGGCTCGTCCGATCCAGGCCGCCATCGCTTCGGCCGCCAGTTTTGCCGCTGGCGCGGCGGTCCCCCTGTTCATGACTTCTATCGCTCCATTGCAGAGCGTCGTCCCTCTTGTCGCCATGACCTCGCTGGTCTGTCTCGCCGCGCTTGGGGCGATGGCCGCGCGCACCGGCGGGGCAAAGGTGGCCGCTGGAACGATCCGGGCCGCTTTTTGGGGCGCGCTGGCGATGGCGGTGACGGCGGGGGTCGGAGCCTTGGTCGGCAGGATCATCTGAACGGGTTCGGCGCCCACGCCCGAGCGCCAAATTTTATTTCGGCCGGCCTTGGGACCCGCCCCACTTACGGAACTCGCAATGCTAAGCCTGCTTTCGACGTCTCCCGAGCTAAGCGGCCTGCCCTGGACCCTTCTCGTCCTCGGCCTGGCGATTTGCCTGGTGCTCTCGGCGCTCGGGTTCAAACGCGTCGAATATTTTGTCAGCCTGGGCTACGCGGCCTCAATCGCCGCGCAAGCGGTCGTCATGCCGCTGGTTTTCCACAAGACGATCCGGGGTTGGGCGCTGGTTCAGTCGCTGCTGCTTTTGGCCTACGGGCTGAGATTGGGGTCCTTCCTCCTGTTCAGGGCGGGGGCGTCGTCCTTCAAGCAGGAGCACGACATCAACGCGGCCCGCGGCGCGAAGGTGGGTGGTTTGATCAAGATCGCCATCTGGATCAGCGTCTCGGTCCTTTATGTGCTGATGTTCCTGCCCGCCCTGCTGTCGATGTCCGCGCAGGCCCACGGGCGGGCGTTGCCTTCATTGCCCGCTGGCGTCGCGCTGATGGTGTTGGGTCTAGGCCTCGAGGCGTGCGCCGATTGGCAAAAGTCGCGGTTCAAGATGACCAATCCGACCAAGATCTGCACCGTGGGCCTCTACCGGATGGTGCGGTTTCCCAACTACTTCGGCGAAATGGTGTTCTGGCTCGGCGTCTGGATCTCGGCCCTCTCGGCCTACCAGACCCCGCTCGCGTGGGGACTTGGCGGGCTTGGCTTCGTGTGCATCGAGTTGGTGATGCTGGGGTCCAGCCGCCGCCTGGAACTCAAACAGAACGAACGCTACGGCGGCGACAGCGCCTACCAGGCCTACGCCCGAACGACGCCGATCCTCTTTCCTCTGACGCCGCTCTACACGCTGCGAAACCTCAAGGTGTTCCTCGGATGACCCCCGGAATGACCTGCTCGCCGCTGAGGTGCTCGGAGAGTCCAAATCGCCCAGGATCAATTCGATCCCCGTCTGGGGGCTGCAACTGGTCGCCACGCTGGCCGCCGTCGCAGGTGTGGCGTCTCGCGGGAGCCGAAGATCTGCGGCTATGCTTCGTTGGATGATCTATTCGGGGGCCCATGACGCGATTGCGCCCGCCTGTGGGGCGCTGCGACTTCACGATGAATTCTGCGCCAAGCGCAATGCCCTACCGCATCAAGGCGTCACCGCCTGAGTAGATTCCGGCCCTGCCCACGCCGGCTCGCCGAGGGCTAGGGTTTGGAATTATCGCCCTGAAACCTTGGAAGCCTCGCCATGCTGAGACACACGTCAGAGATCGGTGGCTATGCCATCGGCGCCACGGACGGCCCGATCGGCTCCATCACGGATTTTCTGTTTGATGACGTCACGTGGCGGGTCCGCTGGTTGGTCGTCGACACGGGCGCGTTCCTGAGCGGCCGAAAGGTGCTCCTGCCGCCGTCGGCCCTGACACACGTCAACCACATCGGCCGACAGCTCTCCGTCAATCTGACGAAACAGCAGGTCAAGGACGGCCCGAACATCACTGCCGACGAGCCCGTCTCAGGACAGATGGAGACCGACCTCTACGACTACTATGGTTGGAGCCCCTATTGGTCGACGGGCTTCTACATGGGTGGCTATGGCTATGCTGGCGGGCTCTTCGCCCCTGACGACGTTGGCTCCCGCTCTCGCGATCGGGAGGACGCTGTCGCGCGCCGCACGTACGGCGATCGCCATCTGCGCAGCGTTCACGAGGTCAATGGCTACCATATCCATGCCCGCGATGGCGAGATTGGCCATGTCGCTGACTTTCTGCTCGAGGACGGCGACTGGAGCATCCATTATCTGGTCGTCGACACGAAGAATTGGTGGCCCGGAAAGAAGGTGCTGATCTCACCGCGGTCCATAGACTCGACGAATTGGTCGACCAGAACCGTCAATCTCGATGTCGATCGGCAGAAGGTCAAAGACAGCCCCGCCTACGACGGCTCGAAGGCCATCGATCGCGCCTATGAGTACCAATTTCATGGCTACTACGACGGCCGTCGGGTCCCCGAGCCCGTCTAGCGGGTCTGGCGCCAGCCTGGACCGGCGGAGCGTCCGCCGGTCCTACTTTCGCACGATCAGCACTGGGCGCGACGCATGCCGCGCGACGCTGGATCGCGCTTAATACCAGAACACAGGTGCGTGGCGTAAATTCCTCATCGCCGCCTTGAGGCCAATGAGCGCCTTGCGGCCGCGCACCGTGTTCCAGTGCTCCAGAGCGCGGGCCGCCTTCGACAACTCCGCCCGATCGGCCGCGACGAGATTGTGCGCCAGCCCGTCCGTGACTGCTGCATCGTTGGCCGCGCCGAGAATCTTCTCGAGGGCTTCGCAGCGGCGCCGGTAGCGCTTCACCGCCTTAGTCCCATAGAACGGGGCCAGGGCTTCGATGTCGACGCTGAGCTTTTTAAGTGATTTGCGTAGGTCATGCCGCCCCGCTTCCGACAGCCGGCTGACATGGCGACCGCGACGCCGCATCGTCCGGGCGGCGCGGTCCAGAAGCGAGGGCGCCAGGGTGGACAGATGTCGGCGCGTCAAACCGGCATCATGCCCAGACGGTGAAAGGGCGCCGACGTCGCTCCAGCTCACCAGCCCCAAAACCATCTCGGAAAACCCACGGCCCCGCAGGGCGGCCGCGACGGCCTCGTGCGCGAGTTGGCGTTCTACCTCAGCTGCGGAATTGAGGTCCTCCAGACGTTCGCTCGACAGGTCGGGCATCGCGGCGGGTAGGGTTTCAAGACAGAAGACGTCCCAGTCGCGCGCCGCGCCGAGGATTTCACCGTAGGTTCGCAGGGTCTCCGTGAATCGCCTGGCGCCGTCGGCGTC